>VERM01000393.1 GCA_018882645.1 Ferruginibacter sp. | reverse complement strand
ATCAACGGCAGCGCTACAATAGAAGGTGTTAAACTAAACAGAAGGGATGCCGCAGGTCTGAGCGGTATTGATACCTACAAGATAACGGCTGATGAAAATGCTGAATTGCTGGCTATTGAAGTGCCGATAAGAGTTTAATGTAAAATATCCAATCTAAAATGTAAAATCTAAAAGGAATCAAACTTTCTGTTTTACATTCAATATTTTACATTTTACATTCTCTATACGTTTCATGAGGCGAGGAACCTCTGTGCCATACTCCTCTCCTTCGGAGAGGCCTGGAGAGGTCGAAAACACAAGGGGCTGCGGGAAAAAATGTAAAATCTAAAAGGAATCAAACTTTCTGTTTTACATTCAATATTTTACATTTTACATTCTAGATTTCCAACCAAAACCATTTCTCTCAACGCAGCAGCTATCCCATTCGCATCCAATCCAATCTCATTATATAATTGCTTGGGCGTTCCATGCTCTACCAATCTATCGGGGATGCCCATTATTCTTACATCGGCTTTATAGCCATGTTCATTCATGAACTCCAAAACAGCAGAGCCAAATCCACCAACAACAGTTCCATCCTCAACCGTTATCACTTTATTGAATTTGCCAAATACCTCATGCAACATTTCTTCATCAAGAGGTTTTACAAATCGCATATCGTAATGTGCTGCTTTGATTCCTTCTGATTTAACATCACGAATGGCAGCAGCGGCAAAATTACCCGGATGTCCGAATGACAATACAGCAATATCTTTACCGTCTTTTAATTTACGACCTGTCCCTACTTTAATTTCATTCATCGGTGTTTTCCAATCAACCATTACACCCTCTCCTCTCGGATAGCGAATGACAAAGGGAAGTTCATTGGTATCCAGCTGAGCAGTATACATCAAATCTCTTAATTCAGATTCATTCATCGGCGCACTCACAATCATATTGGGTATGCATCTCATGTAGGCAATATCATAACATCCATGATGCGTAGGGCCATCTTCACCCACCAGTCCGGCTCTATCCAGACAAAATATGACAGGCAATTTTTGAATGGCCACATCATGTATAACCATATCGTACGCACGCTGCATGAAAGAGGAATAGATGTTACAAAATACCTTGAGCCCCTGTGTAGCCATACCGGCACTGAGTGTAACGGCATGTTGTTCACATATACCCACATCAAATGCGCGATCCGGCATTTTTTCCATCATAAATTTCAACGAGCTACCGCTTGGCATTGCTGGTGTGATGCCGATGATTTTATTGTTATTTTCAGCAAGTTCGATAATGGTATGACCGAATACATCTTGGTATTTTGGTGGCTGCGGTGCATCAAAAGTCTTTTTTAAAATTTCACCGGTAACCTTATCAAATAAACCAGGTGCATGCCATTTGGTCTGATCTTTTTCAGCAAGTTCGTATCCTTTTCCCTTTACTGTTTTAATGTGCAGCAATTTAGGTCCGGGAATATCTCTAAGATCTTTTAGTGTGTCAATAAGCTTGTTGATATTGTGACCATCTATCGGCCCGAAATAGCGCAGTTGTAATGATTCAAAAAGATTGCTGCTTTTGCTGACGATTCCTTTCAACCCCGCCTCCAGTTTGCTGGCCATGTCTCTGCTGAAATTTTTCCCTATCGGAAGTTTTCCTAAGAGCTTCCATACATTGTCTCGCAAATCATTGTAAGTATGCGTATCTTCATATGATGACTTCGTTGATGGATGGACCTCGGATTATGGCCTTATCAAATCCTAGCAGCCGCAAGGCAAAAAGCAACGCCAAAACGGCCTCAAACCGCATGTGGGGCGGGCAGTTCGCCACCGCGCCGGATGAGCTGATGCAGCTCATCAATTGCTCTGTTCACTTCGATAAAAAACTCTACAGGCAGGATATTGCCGGCTCCATTGC
>VERM01000392.1 GCA_018882645.1 Ferruginibacter sp. | reverse complement strand
GAGTTCATCTGCCTATGGTGTGGGCAGTAATACGTGCGACTATATCTTAGAACTTGATGTATCAGGTTCTAAAGTCAGCGGTTCTTCATATACTTATTTCACTGAGGGCGGGAAAAAATATTATACCATTTGTAGTGTTGAAGGCAGTATTGATGAGAAAAAAAAATATATAGAAGTCCGGGAAACTGCACGAACCAAAACAAATATTCCTGAAAATATCAGTAATTGTCTGCAGATTCATAAATTAAGCTATACTTTGGAAGGCCAGATTGAAACTATCGAGGGAAAATGGATTCCCGTTCCCAATCAAAGTGGCGATTGTGGCTATGGCCTTACTTCTCTCACCAGAAGAGTTTTAGTGAGTGCTTTCCCCAATGTTGCAAAAAAGAGTGAAAGTAAAAAACAAGAAAAGATTACACCTAGCACAAAAAATACCACTACAGCATCGGTTGATGTTTCTCATAAAATAAGGAGTAAAAAAGATAAGATCAATCATCGCGAACTTGAAACAAAACAAACAAATACAATAACCGATGAAACAAAACTGGCTTCTCAAAATAATATTTCTTCTTCACCCGTTTCTGTAAATGAAAAGCTGCAGGAGCCAAATCAAAAAGAGGAGTTGTCGGATCTTGACAAATACGAAAAAAGACGAAATACAGTCATTGAAACATTTGTGATTAATAGCAATAAGATTTCGATTGAATTATATGACAACGGTGAAATTGACGGTGACAATATCTCACTTTTTTTCAATAAAAAACTGATTTTTTCCAACAAAAACCTTTCAGATAAATCCATCAAAGTTGATCTTGAACTAACCAACTCATCTGATCTGAATGAGCTGGTCATGTTTGCTGAAAACCTTGGAAGCATCCCTCCAAATACCGCCTTAATGATTATATATGACGGAGACAAACGCTACGAGCTAAGAATAACATCAGATTTGGAGAAAAATGGCATGATCCAATTTGTAAGAAAGAACAGAAGCTATAATAATTGATAATCTTGCATGGTCAAAATTTAAAATTCCATGTAACGGACGGTATGATGGGAAAAATGGAAACTTGTTTTGCTTGTATTTTTAAAGTTCCGTCCAATGCGCTCCCCGATTGATCATAGTAGATGAAATAAGGATTTTGCCGGCTATAGGCGTTATATAAACTGAATACCCATTCGCTTTTCCATTTCCTCAACATATTTTTTTTGGGCGTATAGATGGCAGATACATCCAGTCGGTGATAAGAAGGCAACCGATATTCATTGATCCGGCTGAACTCCTGTGACAACACCCCATCAATCACATAAAAACGCTGAGGAAGCGTAACCGCATTTCCGGTACCATAAACAAATGTGGCGGACAATCGCCATTTTTTATTCAATTCATAAATACCCACAATACTGAGGTCGTTTCTTCGGTCATATTTTGCAGGAAATTTTTCACCCAGATTCAATTCCTGAAACTTTCTCCAGGTCCAGCTTAATGTATATCCTATCCAACCGGTGAGTCGGCCTTTGGTTTTGTTGATAAGAACTTCCGCACCATAGCTCCAGCCCTTCCCAAATACAAATGAATTTTCAGTATCGTCTAAAGTGTTTGGAGTGTAACCTTCCTTGAACTCAATTTGATTTTGCATATCCTTGTAATAAACTTCTAAAGAAGTTTCAAACATATTGTCATTGAAATTTTTGAATACTCCCGCGGCATACAACCAGCTGATTTGTGGTTTAACTTTATATGTACTGGGCACCCAAATATCTGTAGGCAATGTAGTACCCGAATTACTGACCAGGTGGATGTACTGCATATTTCTTGTTGCAGAGGCTTTGAACGAAGGGCGATTGACCTGCCCGCTGAAACAGTCTGCGCAACTGCAACGAGGCTACTACTTGACCCACTCGCCCCTGCGAGCCCCATCGAC
>VERM01000391.1 GCA_018882645.1 Ferruginibacter sp. | reverse complement strand
CAAATGAGGGGCATTGGGTAAATCATTTGGTTTTGCACCAGACTTAACAAAAGCACTCCATTCATTTATTGACTTCAATTTTAATTTCCTGGCAAATTTTCTAGCCTCAGAAAATTTACGATAAACAATATTCTGTGGCGCTATTATATTATTTCCTAAAAAATCTCCCCAACTTATCCAACCACTATTTTTATATATCAAATCTGGCGAGTATGGTATATTATTTGGAATCTTATTAGATTTTATCAATTCTCTCCAATCGTTCGTAGATTTGATTTTTAATCTTAGTACTATTTCTTTTGCATCATCAAAAGACAAAAACTTTTTAGTTCTCATGGACTCATTACTCGTTCCAAGAAAGTCACCCCATCCTTTCCAATATTTTTTAAAGGTCAACTGGGGATTTGATGGCAATATAGCTTTATCTCTTACATTATTTTTCCAATATAAATTCCACTCGCGTAAATTATTTAGTTTCAAGCTCCTTGCTAATTCCCTCGCTTTATTAAAAGAACTAAGAGACTTATCAAAAGAAGCTATATAATCGTGTCCTAAAAAATCTCCCCAACTTATCCAACCTCTATTTTTATATATTTGATCAGGAGCTGCTGGAATATTGTTCGGTTTTTCTTCTGATTTGCAAAATATTTTCCATTCGGCAGTGGATTTAATATTTTTTTGCTTGATGAATTCCCTTGCTTTTTCAAAATCTAAATAAACTCTATTTTGTGTTGCTATTATTTCCGTTCCTAAAAAATCACCGAACCCCTTCCAATACTCTCTGTATAATTCGTTTGGAAATGTCGGAATATCAAGTGGCTTTTTATTTGATCTAGCATACATCAACCACTCTTTAATTGATTTTAATTCAAGCTTTCTCACATACTCCCTCGCTTCCTCAAAAGGCATCCAACTTAGTTTTGCCAGTTTATCCCAGGCCTTGAGTTGCAATGAGCTCATCAAATCTTTTTCACTGATGGATTCAATGGTGTTCTCATCAATGTCAAATTGCACCAGCTCATCTTTGGAGGATGAATTCGCTTTCTCTTTCTTACTCTTATCTCTGAAAAACTCAATGATACGTTCATCATTGGAAGCCAATGCTCTCAGGGTGCTCAATATCTCCTTAAACTCGGCACTCTCAATAATTTCTTCCTTCGTTTTGGATTTGGTAAACACCGGCAGTATTACATAGCCAAACTGCTTACCTTCTTTTTTACGCAATGCCCTACCTACTGCCTGTACAATATCTACGGTACTTTTCCTTGGATCGGCAAACAATACACAATCTATGTTGGGCACATCCACTCCCTCGGTCAGACATTTGGCATTGGTAATAATCCCTTTATCAGAAGCCGCAAATTCATCCACCACCTTGCTTCTGACAGAGGTTGGCATAGCACCGGAAACGTGGAAAGAATCAACGCGTTTAAATCTGGGGAATGCTTTTGAAAATACAGACTGGCTCTTTTCAAATGCTTCCGCCTTTTTTATACTGGAGTGAAATGTTACCGCATGATGAATGGGAAACTGTTGCATGGCTTTTCTCAGAGCAATCAGCGATGCCAATGTTCTTGCTTCCGTTTCTTTATCCCATTCCTTTCCTTCAGGTTTTACAAATGCATTCTTTTGTATTATCTCCTTTACTTCTTTATCTGAAATAAACAGGGTGATGATTTTGTAATCAGATAATATCCCCTCACTGATGGCCTCTTTAAAAGGCATTTGAGTGAACGTATCTCCATAGACTTGTTCATCATCCATGCTGAGGATGTTGTCTGATGAGCCGGCATATCTTCTTTCTGTTGCCGTCATGAAAATACGTCTGGATATGCTCAGGTTCTTGTCAAACAATAAATGACTGAACAACTTATCCTGGTTCCCTACAGTCTTGTGGGCTTCATCCATTATGCCCAGATCAAAAG
>VERM01000390.1 GCA_018882645.1 Ferruginibacter sp. | reverse complement strand
GCTTTATATGGTCCGGGTGGAATGAATGGTACTTTGCTGATGACCAGTAAAAATCCTTTTAAGTATCAGGGCTTATCTTTTCTGGTGAAAGAAGGAGTGATGCATGTAGACAACAGACAAAGGGATATCTCTCCATATCACAATATCAATTTGAGATATGCTAAAAAAATAAATGAAAAATTTGCTTTCAAAGTCAATGCGGAAATGATACATGCCAAAGATTGGCTTGGTTATGATTATCGTAACTATTACAGAGCCGCAACCGGAGG
The DNA here is from genome assembly GCA_018882645.1 of Ferruginibacter sp. Classification (GTDB taxonomy): domain Bacteria; phylum Bacteroidota; class Bacteroidia; order Chitinophagales; family Chitinophagaceae; genus Ferruginibacter. The sequence continues at coordinate 1,657 of VERM01000390.1, read as the reverse complement.
TAATGTGAAAGCAGGGACCAGAGAAACAGACCCTAACTATGATGGCATTAATGTTTATGGAGATGAAACAACAGCGGATATTCGTGCAGCAGTGTTGAATCCTATTGCTGCAACGGCTGCTCCTTTCCTTAAAAATTTCATCGACTCTCTGAATGGGGGAAGAGCCATCAATGTTTCCAGAACGGGTTACAATGAAAATCAGGTAACCAATCCCAATACAATCAATTACAAACTGAGCGGTTCTCTTCATTACAAATTAACTGAAAACACAGAGGCTGTTATAGCCGGTTACTGGGGATCCGGAAATACCATTTACACCGGCAGCGAAAGATATTCTATCAGAAACTTTAAAATGGGTCAGTACAAAGTAGAACTGAACAATAAAAACTGGAGCCTCAGAGCATATACCACGCAAGAAGATGCAGGGGATTCTTACAATACAACCGTTGCTACCAGATTATTCAATGAAAGCTGGAAGCCCAGTGGCGGTGCAACAGGGTGGTATGCTCAATATGCACAGACCTACCTGGGCGCAAGACTCAATGGTTTAAACGATGCTGCCGCTCATCAGTCTGCAAGAGCATTTGCAGATGGAGGCAGACCTTCATTCAACAGCGCTCAATTTACCCGCGCATATGATTCAATTAGAAAAAAACCAATTTCTGAAGGAGGAGCTTTGCTGGTCGACAAATCGGATTTATACAGTTTGGACGGAACCTATAATCTGTCTTCATATACCTCTAAAGTTGCAGACATCATCATTGGAGCCAATTTTAGAAGATATGTCTTAAACTCGGATGGAACTTTGTTTGCTGATAAAAAAGACAGCGCTATCAATATCGATGAGTATGGTGCGTTTATTCAGGCAACCCGAAAAATAGGAGACCATCTAAAAATTAACGCTTCCGGAAGATATGACAAGAACCAGAACTTTAAAGGAAGATTTACACCCAGGGTTACTGCTGTTTATAAACTAGCAGAAAACAATCATGTGCGTTTTTCATATCAGACAGCGTATCGTTTTCCATCCAGTCAGCAACAATGGATTGACTTAGCAATAGGAAGCAATGTTCGTTTGCTTGGGGGTAATTCTTATTTTAATGATAAATACAATTTAGTCTCAAATCAGTTGTACGATTTCGAAGATCTCAGAAAAAACAAAATCACTCCTTATACTCCCGTCAGTTTGAAGCCCGAGTCAATAACTTCATTCGAAACAGGGTATAAAGGATTATTGTTTAACGGGAAATTGCTTGTAGATGCTTATGGTTATTGGGGACAATACAACAATTTTCTTGGAAGAAGAGTGTTGGTTCAGTCTGTGACTGCATCACCGATAACACTTGCCGATACATTGAATGGTTACAGATATTCTTTACCAGTGAATGCTTCTGAAAAATTGCAAACGTATGGTTTCGGTATCAGCCTGGATTTGAAGTTGCCCAAGAATTTTATTTCAGGTTTGAATGTAGCATCTGATCGTCTGGGTAACGTACCCGAAAACATTGTAGCTTTTTTCAATGCTCCATTGTATAAAACCAATTTTTACATAGCCAATAATGGATTTGGTCCCAATGATCGTTTAGGCTTTAACGTTACTTACAGGTGGCAACAAGGCTTTCTTTATCAGGGAGATTTTGCAACGGGAGATTTACCT
>VERM01000389.1 GCA_018882645.1 Ferruginibacter sp. | reverse complement strand
GGACTAAATGTGGGCTAAATGTGGGCTAAATGTGGACTAGATTTTCTATCTTTAGCTCATGGCCAGCATCAATTTTCTTTTACAAAGTAAGCGCAACCCTGCTGTCATTTATATCAGGCTCAGGGAAGGGAGATCGCTGGACATAAAGGCGAGAACTAAATTTTCGATTGACCCTGAAAACTGGAGCATTGCCAAGGGACAACCCAAAAACCTTAAAAGTGCTCCTATGAAACACCTGCACGAGCATCTTCAGATGATGAGCGCAGAATTGCTTAATCATTACAATAAGTGTGTTATAGACGAGCCGATTAATGCTGAATGGTTGAAAAACTTCCTCCACCCGGAAAAGAAGCAAGAAGAAATCCCTTCAGGGCTCATTGATTATTTTGACTACTATGGACGTCATAAAAAAACGAGCATCAAACTTTCTTCCCAAAAAAAATTAAAAGTATTTAAGCATCTCTTGCAACGGTTTGAAAAATCGGTCAAAAAACGCTATTTGATTCGGGATGTGAATGCTGATTTCAAATTGAAATTTGAAGAGTTTTGTCTTGATGAAAAATATTCACCCAATACGATTGCCAGAGCTATAAAATTTATAAAGACGATTTGTTATCATGCCGCTGACAACAGGATAGAAACGCACTATCAACTCAAAAATATAATATCAAAATCAGTACCTGTTGACAAAATTTATCTTACGGAAGAAGAAATTGATAAAATATTAAATGTACAGCTGAATCATGATTATCTCGTCAATGCAAGGGATTGGTTAATCATTAGTTGTGAAACCGGTCAGAGGGTTTCAGATTTCATGCGATTCAACAGCAGTATGATAAGATACGAAGATGGGAAGCCCTTGATAGAATTCATTCAGGTTAAGACAGAAAAAATAATGGCAATCCCTCTGAGTAAACGTGTACGCAGTATCCTAGAAATTAGAAATGGCGAGTTTCCAAGAAAAATTACCGATCAGAGATATAATGAGTACATAAAAGAAGTCTGTAAGGCTGCCGGCATCACTCAAATCATCAAGGGTAGTAAAATAAGTGATAAATATTTCCGCAAAGAATCCGGCATGTTTCCAAAATATGAATTGATAACATCCCATGTTGGCCGCCGTTCCTTTGCAAGCAATAATTATGGTCGTATTCCAACTGCTTTACTAATTAATGTAACCGGTCATGCCACAGAGTCCATGTTTTTAGAGTACATTGGTAAAACTGAGACTGAAAAGGCAAAACAGTTAGCTGAATATTTTTAAAATGGAAAAGAACATATATACATTTGATAATTGGCTGGAGGGGAAAATATGCCCGAATCCATCTTATATAAAAAGTGATAATGACAATAAAAACCATAGTTTCCCATGGACTCTCTTCCCAGATGAAGAACTTGAAAAAATAAGACAAGCTCAGGAAGCTATATTTATTGACAAGGTTGAGATTCTATTCAAAAAGCTCATGGATGTATTTCAAGATATGTATGAAAATTCAAAGGAAAAAGAAATATTAATTGAGCACGAAATTATAAGACTTAAAGAAGTATTATATTCAACCAATACCCCCAGCATGGGATTAGTATCGATGAATTATAGCAATTCAATATTTTCAGCAGATACTTTACAGGGAATTAGATTTTATATAAAACAAAACTATGTTGAGGCAAAACAAATTGATTATAGTCATATTCACAGCAATCAATGTAATTTTAAGAATACAAATGATACTCATCCATACGTGGAAGGCGAAGCGTTTTATCGACTTCTAAAATATCTTTACTCTATTAAATCTTCTAAAGTTATGATGTACCCCTAAATTAGGGCAGGTAATTAAGATATAATTTTTTATTCTTAAATTACCAATTATGACAAAAAAAACGAGGCGCAAATTCAGCGCGGATTTCAAAGCGAAAGTTGTTTTAGAATC
>VERM01000388.1 GCA_018882645.1 Ferruginibacter sp. | reverse complement strand
AAATCCATTGATCCGGTGCACTATTTTTTCACCAGAGGTCTTTTTTTGATCATCCCTCCCCTTGTGTCTTTGATCGTATGCATAACGACAAACGCATTGGGATCAATTTTTTCTATTTCTGTATTGATTTTATTCAATTCAAGCCGTGTGATGACAGTGTACAATATTTCCAATTCCTTTTTACGTTCTCCTCTTTTCCCATAACCACCCTTTCCACTGTATATGGTAACCCCACGACCCAATTCATGTATGATCATCATGCGGATTTCTTCGTGGTGCGACGAAATTATAGTCACCCCCATATACTCCTCAATTCCTTCCACAATAAAATCAAGGGTCTTGGAAACAGCCAGGTAAGTGATCATGGAATACAAGGCTGTTTCAATACTCAGCAAATAAGCAGCAGCAGAAAAAATCAGCACATTAATGATAAATACTACATCTCCAATGGTAGCACCGAGTTTGCGACTTAAATAAATGGCTAATACCTCTGTTCCATCAATTACAGCTCCCCCCCTAACACTTAATCCAACTCCCACACCCAAAAAAAAACCTCCAAAAACTGCCACCAGCAATTTATCATTGGTTACAATGGGGAAATCAAAAAAATAAAGTACCAAAGCGAGCGCCATAATGGCCAGGCAGGTTTTGATAGCAAAGACTTTTCCAAGGTGGTTATTTCCCATTATGATGAAGGGAAGGTTCACCAAAACAATAATGATAGAAAGAGACCAACCTGTAATGCCTGATAATAGGAGTGAAACACCTGTTGCCCCACCGTCGATAAAATGATTCTTCAATAAAAAGCCTTCCAATCCAAATGCCGCCGAAAAAACACCTATTAATATAAAAATAGCATCACGGATGTTTTTGATCAATCCTATGCGCCATCTTCTGTACGCCTGTGCTTTTTCAAATTTAGTTGCCAATAGTCAGTTATTTTTTTGTTCAGTGTTTTTCCAATTCGAATGCAAAATAGCTTGGTGGATTTCCTTCCACAACCAGGAGTTGGAGAGGCACAATGGTATAAGACTGCTTTTCACCCCTGATGACAGACAACCGGAGCGTAAGTCTATTGTCGTTCATTTTCAATTCTCTGGCATCCAATTGAACCATGCTATCAGTCTCGGGATGAATACAAGCTATGGCAAATTGCCTGTTAAAATCAATACTGGTGGGCATTCCGTCCTTTCCCATGGTAGCAGCCATACCCAACAAACTATCCAACATGCCCTGATCCCGAATGATGGTGCATTGAATACTGTCCGTAGAAAAAGTATTTTTCACAAAATATCCCTTTGCTACCGCATAAGGAACCGAAGCAGAAGTATGATTCACATTCGTTGGTGTCATTGTACAGGAGTACAGCAAAATTGCTGCCAAAAAAATCGTAAAAAGGGTTAAAATATTCTTTTTGAACATATTTATTGAATGCAATTTTTCCCAGGTTATTTATTAGTCGTCATTAGATAACAGGGATTGAAAAGCCAACGAAAGCTTCCATAAGTTTGTGCCCTGAAATTAATTTCTGGTCCGAATACCAATAATTTTCCTTTCCCCATTTGTGCTTCAAAAGCTGTTATGCCATCTTTCAGGTAGGACTGTCCCCATGCCCAGCCACTGCGCAAAGGGGTCGCTGAACTAAACCAGGCCAATGGCTTGATTTGTCCTGTCAACTGCGCGGCCGGCTGCAGTCTGAAAACCGGACTTTCATCAAAGTACACGTCTGTTTTTTCAGGAATGCCCCAGCCAGCAGGTGTTTGATTGTTGGTGGAAACGCTAAGAACACTTCCCGGTATGTAGTACTTTTCATTCGGTAGCTTTTTTTCCTGCCCATTGATCATTTCAACCAGGGCATCAGCAACTGGCAGCTTAAAGTGATAAGCCAGCTGGGCAGATGATCCGATGCAAACTATAGTGCCTCCGTTT
>VERM01000387.1 GCA_018882645.1 Ferruginibacter sp. | reverse complement strand
ATACAAGCCATTGCTGCATTGACTTTCGGGACAAAGACAATTTCTAAAGTCGATAAAATATTCGGCCCGGGTAATCAGTATGTTACCGCAGCCAAACAGTTTTCTCAGCAATACGGCGTTGCCATAGACATGCCGGCAGGTCCAAGTGAAGTGCTTGTCATTGCTGACAAAACAGCTATACCTGAATTCGTTTCGGCTGATTTATTGTCTCAGGCCGAACATGGGGCAGACAGTCAGGCGATTTTACTTTCTGACAATAAGGAATTCATTTCTAAGACAATGAAAGCTGTTGATGATCAACTGGAAGCTTTACCGAGAAAAGACATTGCAAAAAAAGCACTGGACAACAGTAAAGCAATTTTATTGAAGAACGTCAATGAGTGCATTGCATTCAGCAATTTGTATGCACCTGAACATTTGATTCTTGCTGTTAAAAATGAAAGTAAGATAGCCAATCAAATTATCAATGCCGGATCTGTGTTTTTGGGTAATTACAGTTGTGAAAGCGCCGGTGATTATGCCAGTGGCACCAATCATACACTGCCTACTAACGGTTACGCACGAAACTACAGCGGAGTGTCGCTCGACAGCTTTATCAAAAAAATCACATTTCAAAAATTATCAGCTAAAGGAATAAAAAACCTGGGGCCTGCTATTGAGACAATGGCTGAAGCGGAGCAGTTGATGGCGCACAAAAATGCCGTTACCGTCCGGCTGAAATCAATCAATAAAACAAAGAAGATCAAAACATCATCTTCATCATCAAAATAGTGAAAGATGCAATCAAAAGATATTTATACATACGTTCGGCCTAATATCATTTCTCTTAAACCTTATTCCAGTGCAAGAGATGAGTTTAAAGGAAAAGAGGGTATTTTTTTGGATGCCAATGAAAATCCTTTCGGTCAACTTAACAGATATCCCGACCCTTATCAGACTGAGCTTAAACAATCGCTGAGTAAAATAAAAAATGTTCCGACTGAAAATATTTTCGTTGGCAATGGAAGCGATGAGGTGATTGATATCGCATACCGCATCTTTTGTGAGAGCGGAAAAGATGCCGTGATAACATGTCCGCCTACCTACGGCATGTATGAGGTATCCGCCAACATCAACAATATTCCCATCATCAATATTCCTCTGACTAAAGATTTTGAACTGGATGTAGACAAAATCCTTTCAACTAAAGCGAAAATTGTATTTGTCTGCTCGCCTAATAATCCCACTGGTAATAGTTTAAAAAACATCGAGTATATCATTCAACATTTTGATGGAATTGTTTTTGTGGATGAGGCCTATATCGATTTCAGCAGTCGGGAATCCCTGATTGAAAAAATAAATGAATATCCTAATCTGATTGTGTCACAAACATTCAGCAAGGCATGGGGCATGGCAGCTGTACGAGTGGGAACGGCCTATGCAAGCATAGAGATTATTAGTCTGTACAATAAAGTAAAACCGCCGTATAATGTGAGTCTGCTCAACCAGCAGGCTGTGATTGATGCGATGAAAAATATAGAATCATTTCAAAAAAACACAGCACTCATTCTCTCACAAAGAGAATCGCTGCAAAAAGAATTATCGGCACTCACTATCGTGAAGAAGATTTATCCTTCCGATGCTAATTTTTTATTGGTGGAGGTGACTGATGCAGATGGTATTTATAAAACACTGGCCAATAAAAAGATTGTAACCAGAAACAGAAACAGCGTTGTAAAAAACACCATCAGGATAACGGTTGGCACGGCGGAGGAGAATATCGAATTGATTGATGCGATGAAAAAATTATAATGACCTAACCCCCACAGCCCACGATTTTAATCTCTGAGGGTTCAATTCCCCGCCGCTTGCGGCGATTTTTTACCTTTGGTAAATGGGGGAGAGCAAATATATACATAAGTCACACAATGTATCGGTTTTATTATATCATATAGTATGCCCT
>VERM01000386.1 GCA_018882645.1 Ferruginibacter sp. | reverse complement strand
GTATTATACTCTTTACAATTTCAAATAATTCTTTTTTTGCTTGTTCTCCAATATGTCCCCATTTAGCTTTTTTGATTGTTGCCTTTAATTTCATCGCATTAGTCTTGTCCTTTAAATTGGTGCATGCAATTTTAACTAGTGTTTTAAAAGCGATAGATTTGAGTATGATTCTTTCTCTATTAAATTTATAATCAATTGAAGGCTGTTTATTGCTTTTTAATGTATGTTCAATAAATCTGAGCAAGTAGGGATCTTCTATGGTTAAGATAATGCTATCTAATGACTCATATTCTATATAACCTTCAGCCAAAAGTTCAAAAAACTTTAGCCACAAATTATTTTCATCATCTTTATTATTTGAGTGATATCTTATTCCTACTTCTAATCTTAGATTTTTTATTTTCCGTTCAGATACCTTCAAAAAAGAGCTCAATTCATAATTAGACAGCTTAACATCGTTCTTTCTTTTATAAGTATCAATAAGGTGGAAAAGAAAAATTTCAGTTTCAGATTTTGAAACTGAACCCAGACCCTTATCAAGAAAATAATCAAATACATCAACAATTATTTCTTGTTCATACCCATTAAAAATATTATTGATTATATTTTGCTGCTTTGAATTCATTTGAACAATATATAATTTTGTTTATTAGAAAAAAAATCAACTCTAATTAGAAATGATGATGGAAAATATCTACTTCCTGTAATACTGATGCAATTTACTCAAAGGCTTTAAAATTGAAACAATAAACGGAATAGGTATACCATTTTTTTTCATGGCCAAATAATCTCTTCGATTTGCACGAAATCTAGCCTTCAATGTTTCATTGCTTTGGCCGCCTATGCGCATTTTAACAATTAGCTTGGGAAGATAATAAGAGCTTATACGGTTGGTATAGAGGTAGCGTGACATAAATTCATAATCTGCTGCACTATAAAAATGGGATTCATAGCCCCCAAACTTTTTGAAGAATTCTTTTTTGAAATAGAATGTAGGGTGAGCAGGCATCCAGCCATAATAAAACAAGCTTCTTTTGTAGGGCTTACCCTTCCATACCCGTATTATTTTATTGGTATCATCCGTATCCACATACTCTAAATCGGCATACAAACTATCCGTTTTTGTTTCTTCAAATTTTTAAATGGAATCAATATCATCGCATACAGAATTTATATGGTCAAGTCCATATAGTAAAGCCGCCTCGTTTATATTCATCCATTGAAAAAGCTGTAATATCAAATTATAATGCTGCCGTGCATAGGTTGTATCAATTAATGAGTTCGCTGATTGAAAACAGATTGGCTCATGATGTGCAATGCGGTTCCTGATGTCATTTATTTTTACCAATTCACTAAATACATAAGCCTGATTGTATTGAACAGAAGGTGTACTTGTAGGTTTAGCAGGAAATATTTGCAGTAATGTTTGACCGAGAGCCCTATACTGATTAGGAGCGAATAAATACCTCCAAAAACCAAAGTCCATTTTGGCAACCAACTTGGGGTGGGTGTAATAGGCTCCTAAATCGGACAAAACTCCGTTAATAATACCCTGCGTTACCCAAAAGCTCTTCGAGCTAAATCTACCACCAGCAGCCACTGAATCTCTTAACCAATCATTCCCTAAGTTTGCTATATATTTCCTGTCTATTGCGTTTCTCAGTGCCACTTCAAAGCAACTAATGACCGTAAACATCTCTTGAGAAAGTCGTAAATTGTGGCGGTACAGTGTCATTGCCTTCTTTGTGTTCCCAGCACAGGCATTCTTGTACCTGCTCATTTTCATGTTACGGAAGTGGGTGTTGTAACCAAAAATTTTATTGACTGTGGGGGCACTATTAGAAACGAAAAAGTGGTGAATTTTCAATTGTGGCAAGCGAATGATTTCGACCATAAATTGAAACCACAAAAACTATTAAACATCATTGCTCCATCTGAGCGAAAAC
>VERM01000385.1 GCA_018882645.1 Ferruginibacter sp. | reverse complement strand
AAGTTGTATTTCATCCGGGATGCAAATTAAAAGCAAAGAAACTTAGTTTGTTTGTTTTTTTTCAACTGTAAGCGAATCCTTGCATAAATGAAGGAGCGTATGTACGGTTTTTGCTAATGTAGGGTGCTTGAATTGGGGCGACAATTCATTCAGAGGCTTGAGTACAAATTTTCTTTTGTGTAAAAGGGGGTGAGGCACTATCAGTTTCGGACTATTGATAATGGCCTTGTCGTAAAAAAGGATATCTATATCGATTTTTCTGGCTTCATTTTTTTCTTTTCTGACCCTTCCCATTTTTGATTCGATTTCAAGAATGGTTTTCATTAATTTTTCAGGAGATTGATTGGTAACTACAACAATTACCTGATTTAAAAAATCAGGTTGACCTTTTTTTCCCCAAGCAGCCGTCTTGTATAGTGAGGATGATCTGACGATTTCTCCAATTTTCAAGGATATATTTTTTTTTGCGATTTCAATCATTTTTGAGCTGTCACCCATATTGCTTCCCAACAGAAGATAGGTTTTTGTTTGTTTATGGAGCATTAAAGCTGAATTTGAATTGAAAAATAATACAGAAGCATATCCTTTCCAATTATTTTCGCTTTTTTCTTGTTAGCTTTACAAACATTTTTATAGAGCAGAGATGAATTACAGTCAGTTTAGGGCAATGCTTGCCATCACAAAAGCAAGCTTGCGTTCCATTACCAGAAGTCCTTCCGCTATTATTTTCAGTATCATTTTCCCTTTTATCTTTATATTAATTTTTGGTTTCATCAGTGACGGTGGCGCGACAAGGATTTTGAAAGTTGCTATTGATAAAAAATCAGATACCGCAAATGTGCTATATAAGGCACTAGAGTCCAATCCCTCCATAAGAATTGTTCAATATTCCAGCGCGGATGAGCAGAAGTCTGAATTGAATAAAGGCAGAATTGCAGGGGTTATTTATATAGAGAAACAGACTTTGAATAACTCAGTTGGATTTAATGTATCTCTTAAAAGTTCATCCTCTTCCAATGACAAATGGCCGCAGTTGAAATCGATTATAGATGCCGCCAATAATGAGATTAGCAATCAGATTTTTCCAAACAGGCCTGCATTCGCGAATTTTCAGTTCAATCCGAAACAAGACATTGAGCAGGTAAGAGAATACAAGACGATTGATTTCGTTCTTCCCGGTCAGCTCGGATTTTCCTTGCTCAGCGCGGGTGTTTTCGGTGTGGCATTTATGTTTTTCAATTTACGGAATACTTTGGTGTTGAAACGGTTTTTCGCTACTCCAATAAAGAGATTGTACATCATTTACGGAGAGGGCCTCAGCAGAGTTATTTTTCAGATGATGACCGCATTCGTCATCATACTTGCCGGCTACCTGTTTTTTGGTTTTACTTTGATTCATGGGTTTCAGACATTCATTGAATTGATGATTCTAAGTTTTTTGGGGCTGGTTATTTTTATGGGGTTTGGATTTATCATCAGTGGTTTTGCCAAAACAGATAGCACAATACCTCCATTTGCCAATTTGATTATTTTGCCTCAGTTTTTATTAGGGGGCACATTTTTTTCTGCGGATGTTTTTCCTCAATGGCTTCAAGCTATTTCAAAAGTAATGCCGCTTACGCATCTCAATGCTGCACTTAGAAAGGTTGCTTTTGAAGGATTGAGTCTTTTGCAGGTGAAATCTGAAGTTGGTATACTTCTATTGTGGGGATTGGTGCTATATACGATTGCAGTGAAAGTTTTCAAATGGGAATAGTGCAATGTCGATAGTCTAATGTCGATAGCGTGATTCTCTCCTAGTGGGAATCAAAGTCAACCCTGATTTTTAATCTCTGAGGGTTCAATTCCCCGCCGCTTGCGGCGATTTTTTACCTTTGGTAAATGGGGGAGAGCAAATATATACATAAGTCACACAATGTATCGGTTTTATTATATCATATAGTATGCC
>VERM01000384.1 GCA_018882645.1 Ferruginibacter sp. | reverse complement strand
GGCTGGGATGTGTACAGAGAAAAAGTTATCGCCAAACAAAAAAAACTTGGTTTGATTCCCGCCAATGCTCAATTGCCCGATAGAAACTCAATTATAAAAGCATGGAATTCATTATCAGCTGATCAGAAAAAATTATATGCTCGTTTCATGGAAGTGTATGCCGGTTATCTAGAATACACTGATTATGAAATAGGTCGCATCGTTAATCATCTCAAAAGTATCAACCAACTGGAAAATACGGCATTTTTCATCATCCTGGGCGATAATGGAGCCAGCAAAGAAGGTGATATTAATGGTACAATCAATGTTTCATTGGGCGAAAGATTCTTTAAAAAATCAGATGATAGTTCCGAACTTAAAAATAATCTGGCAAATATCAATCTGATCGGTAAGCCCCAAGGTATTGAATCGAACTATCCGCTGGGTTGGGCGCAAGCTACCAACACACCTTTCAAATCATGGAAACAAGACGCAAACTCAGAAGGCGGTACCAGAAACCCGTTGATTGTTTTTTATCCTAAAGGAGTAACAGATAAAGGAGGCATTCGTAATCAGTATGGATATGTGTCTGATATTTTACCGACAACATTAGACCTGATTGGAGTTAAAGCGCCTTCTGTCATAAAAGGAATTCAACAAGATCCTATAACCGGTTCGACACTGGTAAAATCCTTTAATGATAAAAATATTCCTTCTAAACACACTAAACAGTATTATTATATTTTCGGAGCAAGAGCTATTTACAAAGACGGTTGGAAAGCAGCTGCGGCTCATTATCCCGATTTTGTTGATTTGGTCAGCACCTATTCTCCAAAGAATACATCAAGAGTCCGTGATTATGATAAGGATAAATGGGAGTTGTATGATTTAACCAATGATTTCAATGAAAGGGTGGATCTGTCAAAAAAATATCCGGAAAAACTGGCAGAACTGAAAGCTTTGTTTGAAGAAGAAGCCAAAACTAATAATATATATCCTTTTATAGACTGGGAAGATGTACTAAGACAGAGAATACATAAAACAGGTAAATAACAGCAGCTTTTTATCATCAGCATGTAAATTTTTTTCTTGTGTTGTTTAGGTTAGGAGGATGTAGGCGGGTAAAAATTTTACCCGCTCTGCTCCTCACTTTAAGAGTAAAATTTATTTTATGAGCTTATATAAAGATTCGAAAATCATTTTTAATAAGATAATACTAAGCTTTATTGTTTTCATTGTTCCGCTTCTTATTCTTGCCGGAGGATTATTATTGATTAAAAAACTTTTTAGCTGAATTACTTGTCGAAACAAATTAATTTCTAAATAATTAATATTTTACTATGGCCTCAATAGTTGTTCCCAAAAAAAGATTGATCAGAGATGTTCTGATAAGTTTATTCATTTATTCATTACCCGTGATTGTAGTGTGGCTGTATCATTCAGTTAATACAAATCTGAATCATTCTCAAACCGATGCATTACCGGAGTGGCTTCTTTTTCTAAAACCGATAGTAGATAACCTTCAGTCGTGGGGCTTGTTGGTTTTGTTGATTATTCTCGGTTTTTTTGAGTTTTTTTTAGGGCTTTATGAAAATAAATGGACAAAAAATGAAAAAATATTGGATATTGTTTGTTTCGTTGCTCCTAAGATTATATTTACGCCTTTACTGACTTATTTTAGTCTTAAGCTCCTTCCATATTTGATTCCTGGTTTTGCGAATCAGCTGGGTTGGATTCCTTTTTGGTATGGAGTATTTATCCTGATTGTGATTTTAGTATAATTTGGTTTTCAAGAGGATGTATTAGAAATTGTTCTTGGTGTATAGTTAGAAAAAAAGAAGGGAATATACAATCAGTTAAGCCAAAAAATCTTAATCCAAATGGAAAATATATAAAAGTTATGGATAATAATTTCTTTGCCAATCCCGATTGGAAAGATGCAATTAAACAATTAAAAGAATGGAATCAAC
>VERM01000383.1 GCA_018882645.1 Ferruginibacter sp. | reverse complement strand
GAGCAACGTTGATCTGATTTTTGTTACCAAGATCAACCTCTTTGGTGGCAAATCCAATATAACTTACAGTGAATTTGGTGGTTCCTGCAGGAACTACAATCGAATAACCGCCATCACTGTCCGTTTGCTTAGCAAGGCGATCATTGACGAATACAGTGGCACCCGATAGGGGAACGCCTTTTTCATCTGTAATGCGACCTGTAATGGTTTTACTACCTTGTGCCCAGATTTGTAACACTGACATGCACAAGCATACCATCAAAAAAAGTTTTCTCATGTTAGTATGTTTGGTATTTAAAATGACTAACAGAATTGTTCAAAGAAGGCAATTCTCTTAGTTAAGCACAATTAAACACTTTATTTTAGATTTATTTAACAAAGAGATGTCGTATCAAAAATTAAAATAGAAAACAATATTCCATAAATAATATTTATGTAGTAATTAAACAAATATTTATTTTATATAGAACTAAATCAATATAATTTATAAATTGAAATAAATACATGTTATAATAAAAATTTAATTGTTATATGAAAATTTATGTATTCTCGATAGGAAAAGGGCATGATGAATATGTAAAGGAAGGCATCCGGCTTTTCAATGACCGACTGAATCATTATTACCCCCTACACTGGGAAATCATACCCCCACCCCGCCATGCAGGTAAAATGGATGCGGCACAACTGAAATCAGAAGAAGGTAAGCTGGTATTATCACGTTTATTGCCCGGCGACTGTCTTATTTTACTTGATGAAAGGGGAAAACAATTGTCATCTCCCGATGTCGCTGCCCTGATCACTCAAAAAGCCAACCAGGGAATCAGTAAACTGGTTTTCCTCATTGGTGGTGCATACGGTGTCTCAGAAGAGGTGAAAGCGCGTGCACAATTTATCTGGAGCCTCTCCCCGCTTGTTTTCCCTCACATGCTTGTTCGATTGATGCTTTCAGAACAATTGTACCGTGCCTGTACCATCATTCGCAATGAAAAATACCACCACTCATAAAATTGTTGCTGCCTATTTCCAGTCTTTGCTTACATTTAATTCATATCCTGCTCATCCCTATGCTCTCTGTTACCCTGATCATCCTGCTTGCAACCTGCCTGCTCTCCTTCCTCGCTTTTTCGAATGATCGTTTGACACACGACCTTATCTTCCACCCTCCCTCCGTTGTCAATAACAATCAGTGGTACCGTTTTTTTTCTTCGGGTCTTATACATGCGGACTTCCTCCACCTTGCATTCAATATGTACACTTTCTACATGTTCGGAGGGATGGTCGAAAATGCCTTCCTTCAAATCTTCGGAGATAGCGGCAGAATTATTTATGCAGTCATGTACATAACAGCCCTCCCCGCTTCGTTAACTTCCAGTTTTCAAAAACACAGGAATGATTATGATTACTATTGTCTGGGTGCTTCGGGAGCCGTTTCTGCTGTGATCTTTGCCGGTATATTTCTATATCCAACCCTGGGAATGGGAATATTTCCCTTCCCCTTTCATATTCCCGCATTTATCTTCGGTCCTATCTATCTGATCATTTCTGCCTATCTGAGTAAAAAGTCTGCTGGTTCGATCAACCATTCTGCTCATATCTGGGGGGCTGTGTATGGAATACTCTTCTTGATTGTTACCGCCTTTGCCTTCAGTGATTTTCAACCGCTGACACATTTCTGGCAAGAAGTGCTGGGTTATTTCCGATAAGTGAAGTGCCAGGCTTTCCCTTCCGGACTTTGTAAACGGAAACGGTGGTCAAGTCGGATGCCCACTACCCAGATGATTTTTTTATTCGTTTCCAGCACAAATACTTTTTCCTTCTCCGTAGCCGAGAGTTTTAGATCGATCAACAATCGACTGATCTTTTTTTTCTTGTTCAATCCCAAAGGATAAAAATAATCTCCTTGCTGCCAACGTCTCAACAGCAAAGGAAATTGAAGGGAGTTTGCAGGAATATAG
>VERM01000382.1 GCA_018882645.1 Ferruginibacter sp. | reverse complement strand
GGTTATATCTGTCAGGTATTCTTTCAAAGCGCCAACATTGGGATCAATGCTCATACAATTGTCATTCAGTATGATGAGCATGTTGCTTTTTTCTATACCCGCATGATTCATTGCCTCGAAAGCCAACCCCGCAGTCATAGCGCCATCGCCAATGACGGCAATGTGTTGCCTGTCTTTTTCGCCTTTGTAATGTGAGGCCATGGCCATTCCCAACGCAGCTGAGATTGATGTAGACGAATGACCCACCCCAAAGGTATCGTATTCACTTTCACTTCTTTTGGGAAAGCCGCTCAATCCATTGTATTTTCTGTTGGTAGGAAAATTATCTTTTCTTCCTGTAAGAATTTTATGTCCGTAAGCCTGATGTCCTACATCCCAAACCAGCTGATCGTATGGCGTATTGAAAACATAGTGGAGTGCAACAGATAATTCAACCACACCCAAGCTGGCACCAAAATGCCCCCCATAGACACTGACCACATCGATGATGTATTGCCTCAATTCATTGCAGACTTGTTGCATCTGCGATTTTTTGAGTTTTTTCAGGTCGGCAGGAGTATTGATCTGCTCCAATAATTTACCCGGTTTGATGTCCATATTTGATGTAGTAGTTTACTCAAGTAAAATTAACAATAAATCTTGAGAAGAGAATCAGATCACCACATTCACCATCTTCCCTTTTACAAATATGATTTTTTTAGGCTGTTTGCCCTCCAGCCATTTTTGTATAATCGCATCCTCAAGTATAACCTTTTCCACATCTGATTGTTCGGCAGAAAGAGAGATATTGATGTTGGTGCGCACCTTCCCATTAACAGAAACGGGATATTCCTTACTGGTTTCAAGCAAATATTTTTCCTCAACAACAGGATATGTTGCATCCAGAACAGACCCCTGATTGCCCAGCTGACTCCATAATTCTTCTGAAATATGTGGTGCGTAGGGAGCAAGCAAAATCAACAAACTTTCCAAAACTTCTTTTTTATTGCATTTTAAATCACCCAATTCATTTACACAAACCATAAATGCACTGACAGCAGTATTGAAAGAGAAATTTTCTGTATCCGCCTGAATTTTTTTAATGGTGCGATGTAATACTTTGAGTTCAGCATCATTGGCTTTTTCTTCATTCCATACTTTTCCTTTCATATCGTCGTTAAACAAACGCCAGAGTTTTCTAAGGAAACGATGCACGCCCTCAATGCCTTTGGTATCCCAAGGCTTACTTTGTTCTATCGGACCTAAAAACATCTCATACATCCGGAAAGTGTCTGCGCCATATTTCAACACCAAGTCATCGGGATTGACGGTATTGTATTTTGACTTAGACATCTTTTCCACTTCACTTCCGCAGATGTATTTTCCGTCATCCAAAATAAATTCAGCATTGACATAATCAGGTTTCCATTTTATAAAAGCTTCCGTATCCAATTCCATGCCATCAACCATATTCACATCCACATGTAGTTGATCGGTTTCATACTGAGATTTCAATCCGGATGACACGAATGTGTTTGTTCCTTTAATCCTGTAAACAAATCTGCTGCTTCCCTGGATCATTCCCTGATTGACCAGTTTTTTAAATGGTTCGTCAAATCCGATATAACCGAGATCATAGAGCACTTTTGTCCACATACGACTGTACAATAAATGTCCTACAGCATGCTCAGTGCCACCAATATACACATCAACCTGCCCCCAATAATCACTTGCCTTACGATCGCAAAATGAATTTTGATTTTTGGGATCCATATATCGCAAAAAATACCAGGAAGATCCAGCATATCCAGGCATGGTGGAAGTCTCCAGATGCTGATTGCGCCAGCTTTCTATATTAGCAAGAGGCCCTTCTCCTTCAGGTCCAGGTCCGTATTTTTCAACATATGGCAATTCCAAAGGCAGATCAGACTCACTGAGTGCGACTGCAACACCATCTTCCCATTTTATGGGAAAGGGTTCTCCCCAATAA
>VERM01000381.1 GCA_018882645.1 Ferruginibacter sp. | reverse complement strand
CCTGTGGGTACGTATTATTATGTGATTGTCCCTAATGCGGGCAATAAAAAAGTGATATCTGGGAGCGTAAGTATTGTGAGGTAGACTAGATTTTAACAGCAAACGCTTCCTATATCAACTGGGTAAGTAAAGTAGAAATGAATTTAAGCCATTATGAAGTGGAAAGAAGTGTTGATGGTGTTAATTTCAGTACAAGAGGAGAGGTTAAAGTGAAGTTGGCTGCGGATCAAAATGTGTATGATTATATTGATGACATCTCAATGGTTACAAGTCCGGAGATTTATTACAGATTAAAAGCGATAGATCGTAATGGTCGATTTAAATTTTCAAACATTGTTTCTGTTAAGCCAAGTGTCATTACAGATATTCAGTGCTATCCAAATCCATTCGTATCTGAGATAAATATAAATATCAACAGCAAAACGAATGATCGAGCTAAATTGAGTTTGTTTACGGCTGAAGGGAAGTTAGTTGCACAACAGCAACATAAATTGTCTTTAGGAATAAACAAAATAGTATTGAAAAATCTGATCAAGTTGGATGCGCAGAATTACATCTTAACTATTGAAACGCCTTCCGGTAAAGAATCGATTAAACTGTTGAAGAGACATTGAGATTAACGGCATAGAGATGCCGACTATGATAAATCAGGCGAAAAGGGCTGTATCTTTTGATACGGCCCTTTTCCGTAAAATGACGTAATCATCCATTCTTCTAAATATCATCAATTGATATAAAATCAATTATTCAAAGCTGTCATTATGCATATCAATCGATAAAATCTCTTACCTTCGTGGTATGACAATAGAGCAATTAAAAGATATAAGAGACCGCGTTTTGGTTTTGAGGAGGTTTCTTTGACGTCGCTAACAGAGAAGAAAAAATAAACAACGACAAACAGCTTTCCATTTCTCCGGGTTTTTGGGATGATAATGTGCGTGCTACTGCAATCCTTAAGGACATAAAAAATAATGAATACTGGGTGAAGATGTTTTATGATGTCGACACAGCAGTGGAGGATTTTGCTGTCCTTTTTGAATTTTGGAAAGAAGGAGAGGCGGAGGAAGATGAAGTGAAACAGGCATTTAAAAAAGCGGTAGATGCCATTGAAGAAGCAGAGTTTAAAAGTACATTGAATGATCCTGCTGATGCATTGCCTGCAGTTTTGCAAATCAACAGTGGTGCCGGTGGCACAGAAAGTCAGGATTGGGCTGAAATGCTTGCCCGCATGTATCGCATGTATGGTGAGAAGCATGGATGGTCTGTATCTGAGCTCGACTGGCAATGGGGGGATGGCGCGGGTATTAAAACTTGTACATTTCAATTTGACGGTCCATTTTCATATGGACTACTAAAAGCGGAATCAGGTGTACACCGACTTGTTCGCATATCTCCATTTGACAGCAATGCAAGAAGGCATACTTCATTCGCCAGCGTGTATGTATATCCTCTTATTGATGATACCATTGAAATAGAAGTTAGTCCGGCTGATGTAGAATGGGCTTTTTTCAGAAGCGGCGGCAGTGGCGGGCAGAATGTAAATAAAGTAGAGACGGCGGTGAGGCTTACGCACAAACCCAGTGGAATCATTATTGAGTGTCAGCAAGCCCGAACACAGGGAGAGAACAGAGAGAAGGCTATGGCCATGTTGAAAAGTCGGTTATATGAAGAAGAGATGCGCCGACGCCAGGAAGCGGTAGATGCAAAAAATGCTACAAAGAAAAAAATAGAATGGGGTTCTCAGATTCGTTCCTATGTTTTTCATCCCTATAAAATGATTAAAGACCATCGTACGGATTATGAAGTTGGTAATGTTGGTCCTGTCATGGATGGCGACATTGATGGTTTTATCAAGGCGTTTCTCATGATGGAAGAATAGAATGGCGTGTTTATTTGAATGCAAATGAGATAAATCATACGCCAATATTTCATTATACTGCTTCCGTAATCAAATCGTCAAATCGGTATACC
>VERM01000055.1 GCA_018882645.1 Ferruginibacter sp. | reverse complement strand
AATGAGAGATGCAAATCCGGAAGATATATAACTGATTCCCCATGTGCTGAGCCAGTTGGCAAATACGAACATCAGCATTGACATGATAACAATCCATCTCCATTGTTTTTTATTGGGTATTGGTAATTTTTTTATGAAGAAAAAAAATCCTACAAAACATAAGCCTGCCAGAAACTGTCTGACATAAGCCAGTTGAATGGCTGGTATTTTTTGCTGCAATGCAAACTTACTGGCTACCCAGGTGGTTCCCCAAACTGTACTTGTGATGAAGAGAGAGAAGTATCCGGTGGATTTGTTTTTACTTATGGTGGTGGATTTCTTCAAAACGTTTCTTAATGTTTGAAGTGCCTTTGTCCGGTTATTACCATTACAAGATTATTTTCCTTGCAATAATTGACAGAATCAGCATCCCTGATAGAACCTCCGGGCTGTATAAAAGAATCAATACCAGCAGCATGAGCAATTTTTACACAATCATCAAATGGAAAAAATGCATCGCTTGCCAGCACAGCTCCTTTGAGATCGAGCTCAAACTGGTTTGCTTTTTCAATGGCATGACGTAAAGCATCAATCCGGCTTGTTTGTCCGCATCCTTTTCCAATCAGTTGAAGATTCTTAACCAATGCAATGGCGTTACTCTTTAAATGTTTGCATACAAGATTGGCAAATAGCATATCGGCCTTTTCAACTGCTGTTGCATTGCGCCCTCCAACTTCTTTCCATTCATTCACATTGTCATTATCGTAATTCTGAATCAATACGCCATTCAGCATAGATTTGAATTGTTTTTTAGGCAATGCAGACTGCTTCAATTGCAGCAATATGCGGTTCTTTTTTGTTTTTAATATTGTCAGAGCTTCATCATCAAACGATGGCGCAATCAATACTTCAAAAAAGAGTTCATTGATTGCTCTGGCTGTGGAATCATCAATGGATGCATTGGAAACAAGCACTCCGCCAAATGCACTTTCAGGATCGCCGGCCAACGCACGCTTCCACGCTTCCTCCAACACAACAGACTGAGCAATTCCACAAACATTGGTATGTTTAATGATGGCAAATGTTGTTGCATCAAATTCACGAATCAGATGGATAGCCGCTTCCACATCTACAAGATTGTTGTAAGAAAGCTCTTTGCCATGCAGCTGATCAAATACTTCCGGTAAATTCCCATAAAAAGCAGCAGACTGATGCGGATTTTCTCCGTATCTCAATGACTGTCTGGGATAATTGAATGGGGTGATAAAATTTGTTTGATTGAAATAATTGGAAATAGCATTGTCGTAAGCAGAACAAATGTCAAATGCTTTTACAGCCATTTGTCTTCTTTGTTCCAAAGAAGTATGACATTGCTGTTCTTTCAACAACTCGAGCAAATGGGAATAATCATTTTTTGCCGCAACCACCAACACATCTTGATGATTTTTAGCTGCAGCTCTTATCATAGATGGCCCGCCTATATCAATTTTCTCTATGATGGGGGATTCATCATGTAAATCTTTCCCTTCAAAACTTTTTACAGTTTCTTCAAAAGGATATAAATCAACCATTACAAGGTCGATCTCCGGAATCTTATACTCCTGCATATCTGTAACATGAGCCGGATCTGACCTTTTCCCTAAAATCGCTCCAAAAACCAGTGGATGTAATGTCTTTACCCTGCCGCCTAATATAGAAGGATATCCTGTAAGCGATTCAACGGGCACTACTGGAATATTTAAATTTTCAATATACTCTTGTGTACCACCTGTACTGTAAAGTACCACGCCGAAATCATGCAGCGCTTTAACTATCGGCTCTAAGCCATCTTTGTAATAAACGGAAATTAAAGCGGATTGTATTTTCTTCATTGATTCTTTTGTTTGACTTATTATTCGATATTGTAGATAAATGCGCCCTTCTCTGCTGTGGAAAAGCTGGGCAAAGTTATCGCTTCACATTCTTTTTTCCATTTGGATATTTTCCACAAACTGTTAGATGCATCAAAAATAATTTGTGAAGGCTGAAAAATATTAGTCAGTTCAGCAATACTACAATCTGGGTTTTTGGAAATAATGAGCAAATCAAGAGGTATTCTTTTTTCCGGAACTATAAATTGTATCGATTGATCAAGAATCATGATTTTTTTTTCGAAAAAACTTTTTAATATCCCGGCATTTGAAAATCCATCGAGATGGCTTTCCTCCCGCCTAACCTGCATGGCTATTCTGCTTGCTTTAAGCTTGGTATCAAATAAAACTCCACCGGATTTCAAATCAGCATCTCCATAAAAAAGACATTTGTCCTGACAAATGAAATCAATGGCCTGTTGACCGGGAATATTATAAACAATAATTTTTCTCTGCTTTCTGACATTGATGGCTGAAATCGAATGGGCTGATGTATAAAAAAAGGCCGCAATCAAAGCATATATAAAAAATCTTTTGTTTTTTCGCATTAACCAAAGCGCCAAGAGAATGATGATTATGTATAAAATAATGGTGGTTGTCAAATCCGCATAAATGTATTCCCATAAAGAACAAGGCAATTTATCTATAAATCCAATGGCCTTATTCATCAGAATAATCAACCAGTCAATCGCTTTTCCCGAAAAATCAGCAACCGGAGTCCACCATGAAATGGCAATCAAAAAAATTTCAAAAAACAATATGACGGTCGACAAAGGAACGGCAATCAGATTGCTCAAAAGAAAATAGTTGGGAAACTGATGAAAATAATACAGGCAAACGGGCAAGGTTAGCAACTGTGCTGCAATGGTGACTGCGGTTAATTCCCAAATCTTTGATACATATTTATTCGGTACATAAAGCAGCCTGTAAAATGGCTTTTGAAAAATAACAATACTGATAATGGCCAGATAACTCAACTGAAATCCTACGTCAAAAAGAAAATAAGGATTATAACACAGAAGAATAAACGCCGAAAGAGACAACGAATTAAATATATCAGATTTCCTGTTAAAGACTTTTCCTGAAACAATACAAGTGAACATGACCGCGCTTCTCAATACGGAAGCGGATGCTCCTGTAATGAGCGAAAAAGTCCATAATGATATGATGATGACAATGGCTTTTGCCCATTCGATCTTGTTGACAAATGGCAAACGTGATAAAATCCATAATAGCATGAAGTAGATTAGCCCAAGATGCAAGCCGGATATGGCAATGATATGAACCACACCTGTGTTGCTGTATGATTTGACAGTCTCTTTATCCAGATCCTCTTTATACCCAATCAGCAGCGCTTCGGCGATTCCGATAATATCCTTATTTGAAGAGAGATTTTTTCTCAATATAGTCAATGTGTTCTCCCTCAATCGAAAAATTATTTTTTTAAAAAGAGACCTGTTATTTTTTGGGACAATTCTGAAATCTTCCGGCTGCAAAAAACAACTGTGATGAATTTGCTGAAATGCCAGATAGCCTTTATAATCAAAAGCTCCGGGATTACCGGTGTTCATAATCTCTTGCACAGACTTATGGGTCGTGATCACATCTCCATAAACCGGCAAACGCTCTCCTGCTTTTTTGGAAAAATACATTACTACATTGCCTTTGGATGGAATGACAGAGTCATTTCTTATAATACACCGAATGGCGCACTGAGCCTTGTACGTTTTTGCTTTTTCAGTTAAAGGCTCTTCTACGCTAAGCACAAGGCAATCTCCTTTTTTATAATTGCAAATGAAGTATTGTGAATCATTTTGGATATTTTTCAGACTTGTAAGAAGAAGTCCTGCCGCAACCATCGTTGCAATCAAAAAACTTCCCTGTATATGTCTCAGGGAATAACGTCTTTGAAGAGAGAAAAAATAAATACTGAAAAAACAGCTGAAGCATAGCAACAGCAATATCATCATAAAAGGTAACGAAAAGTTGCACAGGTACTGAATCAGTATCCCGAGAATAAAAGGAATGGTAATCCTGATGAATGGAGCTTTTTTCCATACAGGAACAGAGAACGGAAACATGCGCTAATCTAAATCACGCTGAACTAAAGCAGTACTGAAATTTATTTACTCAAATGCATGCTTCTTTCTTTGTACAATTGCCTGAAGTATGGATCTCTGAGGTCTTTGATAAAACGGATGGCTTCACCTGTACTCTTCATTTCAGGACCCAGCTCTTTATTTACGCCAGGGAATTTGTTGAATGAAAAGACTGGTTCTTTTATGGCAAAGCCTTCGAGGTTTTTATTAAAAGTGAAATCTTTTAATTGGGCTACCCCCATCATCACTTTGGTGGCGATATTGAGATATGGAATCTGATAGGCTTTGGCAATAAACGGAGTTGTACGCGATGCCCTGGGGTTGGCTTCAATCACATACACGTTTCCGTCTTTGATGGCAAACTGAATATTGATAAGTCCTTTTATATTGAGCGCCCTGGCAATTTTCTCTGCATACTCTTCCATAGTATGTACAATCAGCGGACTCAAATTGAATTGGGGAAGTACCGCATTGCTATCGCCACTGTGAATTCCGGCAGGCTCAATATGTTCCATAACGCCCATCACATGAAAATCGGTGCCATCAAATATGGCATCTATCTCGGCCTCCTGACAACGATCCAGAAAATGATCGATTAATATTTTATTCCCGGGCAAATGCTTCAAAAGGCTAAGTACTCCTTTTTCCAGTTCCTCATCATTGATCACAATACGCATTCTTTGTCCACCCAATACATAACTTGGCCTTACCAATACCGGATAGCCCACTTCCTGAGCCACTTCTATGGCATCATCGGTATTATAAGCGGTTCCGTATTTGGGATACGGGATGCCGAGGTCTTTCAACATATCGCTAAACCTTCCCCGATCTTCGGCAATATCCATATTGTCGAATGAGGTGCCAATAATTTTTATTCCTTTTTCATGCAGTCTCTTTGCCAGCTTGAGAGCGGTCTGACCACCGAGTTGCACAATTACTCCCTCCGGTTTTTCATGTTCAATAATTTCCCAAAGATGCTCCCAGAAAACCGGTTCAAAGTATAATTTGTCGGCAATGTCAAAATCGGTAGAGACGGTTTCAGGATTACAATTGATCATAATGGCTTCATAACCGGCCTCTTTGATGGCCAGCAAGCCGTGAACGCAACAATAATCAAACTCAATACCTTGTCCGATTCTGTTGGGTCCACTTCCGAGTACAATAATTTTCTTTTTATCGGAAACCACAGACTCATTGCTCAGCAAGTTTCCTTGTACAGGTTTATTTTCAAAAGTGGAATAAAAATAAGGGGTCTTTGCTTCAAACTCAGCGCTACATGTATCTACCATTTTAAAAACGCGAGTGAGTCCGATGGATTTTCTGTGTTTGTATAATTGTTCAGCACAATCCTCTCTCAATATTCTTGCAATCTGCTCATCGCTGAAACCGATATTTTTTGCTTCTCTCAATACATCATCAGGCAATGAATGAACATCATATGCAGCGATGGCTTTTTCGCAATCACATATTTTTTGTATCTGATAAATAAACCAGCGATCAATCTTTGTATTTTCGCAGATACGTTTGATGCTGGCACCTGCCATGAGTGCATCTTTGATGCGAAATAGCCTGTCCCATTTGGGCGTTTTGATATACTCCAGTAATTCATCTGAGTGCATCAGACTTTTTCCATAATAACCCAAACCTACTGCTTCGTTTTCCAGACTTTGACATGCCTTCTGGATGGCCTCTGCAAAACTTCTTCCGATACCCATTACCTCACCCACACTTTTCATTTGAAAACCAAGTGTATCATTAGCTCCTTTAAATTTATCAAAATTCCATCTCGGGATTTTTACAATAACATAATCCAGAGCGGGTTCGAAATAAGCGGATGTAGATTTTGTAATTTGATTTTTAAGCTCGTCGAGATTATAGCCCAACGCGAGTTTGGCTGCGATTTTAGCAATCGGATAGCCCGTGGCCTTGCTTGCCAATGCGGAGGAGCGGCTCACTCGCGGATTGATTTCTACCACGATAATTTCTTCGGTTTGTGGATTGAGGGCAAACTGCACATTACATCCTCCGGCAAAATTTCCGAGATTACGCATCATATCGATTGCGGTATTGCGCATCAGCTGAAAGGCAGTGTCGCTAAGGGTCATAGCCGGGGCAACGGTGATGCTGTCGCCGGTATGTACGCCCATAGGATCAAAATTTTCAACCGTACAGATAATGGCTACATTATCTGCGTTGTCTCTCAGTAATTCCAGTTCAAACTCTTTCCAACCGAGAACAGCTTTTTCTACCAGTACTTCATGAATGGGAGAAGCTTTCAGTCCATTGTTCAAAGCCTCATCCAGATCTTCTTTTTTAAAGACGATTCCGCCACCGGATCCTCCAAGCGTGAATGATGGACGAATGACAAGCGGAAATCCAATGGTCTGAGCAAATTCTTTTCCTTCCAGATAAGAGTTGGCAATTTTAGCGGGTGCAACCGGAATATTCATTTCAATCATCCACTGCCTGAATTGCTCTCTGTCTTCTGCCTTATCTATGGCCTTGATATCAACGCCAATCAGCTTAACATGATATTGCTCCCAAATACCAAGCTCATCTACCTCTTTGCAAAGATTCAGCGCGGTTTGTCCGCCCATAGTAGGAAGAACCGCATCAATTTGATTTTCCTGTAAAATTTTTTCGATGCTCTCAACAGTAAGAGGCAAAAGATAAACCCGGTCTGCCATCATCGGGTCGGTCATGATGGTGGCGGGGTTGCTGTTTATTAAAATAACTTCAACTCCTTCTTCCCTTAAACTTCGGGCTGCCTGTGTTCCACTATAATCAAATTCGCAGGCTTGTCCAATGATGATGGGACCGCTCCCAATAATTAAAACCGTTTTAATTTCATTGTTCTTTGGCATATTGAAAATTGCCGATGGAGGCGTGCAAAAGTAATTGTAAAAAATTATGGGAACAAAAAATGGAACATTAAATTTTTGCCTTCGCGCCATAAATTTAAAGTGTAAAATGGTTTTTAAGGTACTCCATACAGATTTGTAACTTTGTTGGAAATTGATGGAATATGATTAATTTTTTCACTCGCTTTATTTGGTCAATTTTATTATTGCCAATGTTGGGTAATTCAAGGCTTATTAAAAATATCAGCTACCCAAAAGAATATTTTATATGGCCCGTTCAAGCCAAGATTGGGATTGCGGCAAATTTTGGTGAATTGCGATCAAACCATTATCACATGGGGCTGGATTGCAAAACTGATCAAAAAGAAAATATGCCTGTGGTTGCGGCTGCTGAGGGTTATATTGCAAAAGTAAAAATAGAGCCGTTTGGCTTTGGAAGAGCGATTTATATCAATCACCCGAATGGAATGACGACATTATATGCGCATCTCAATGATTTTTATCCTGAGCTTGAAAAATACATTAAGGAACAGCAATACCAAAAAAAAAGCTGGGAATTGTACATCAATCTTCCTGAAAATTTATTCCCTGTAAAACAAGGCCAATTCATCGCGAATAGTGGGAATACCGGCGGTTCACTTGGAGCGCATCTGCATTTTGAAATAAGGGACACCAAGACAGACAAAGTCCTCAATCCATTGCTTTTGGGTTTACCCATTGCAGATAAAGTTGCTCCTGTTATAATGAATCTGGCCGTGTATGATAGACGGCAAAGTACTTACGAACAAAAACCTATCATTGTATCACTTAAAAAAGTGAATGGCGTATATGTGCCAGCCTCAGGCAATATTCAAGTGGCTTCGGATAAGGTTAGTTTTGCTATAAATGCATACGACTGTTACAGCGGTTCTACCAATCAAAATGGCATATTCAAAGCCACACTGTCGAATCAAAACAACAACATTCTCGGTTTTGAAATGGATAGCATCAGTTATGACGATACTCGTTATCTGAATGCACATATCGATTACAAAACCAAAAGCAACGGCGGGAATTATTTCCAGCATTTTTCTGTCCTTCCCGGAAGTATAAAAGGAATTTACACTACACTTGAAGGAGAAGATGGAATCATAAAACTATCGGATAACAACAATCATGAAATCAGCATAGATGTGTATGATGTTAACAATAATAAATCTGTATTGAAATTCAATATCAAAAAAACAGAAAAGCTCTCCGAAATCCCCAAAATACAAGGTCAATTATTCAAACCCCGACAAGTCAATGTTTTTGACAATGGCTCAATTCAATTTTCACTCACAGAAAAAAGTATTTATGATGAGTTCCACTTTCAGTACAAAGAAAAAAAAGATGGCGAAGATGTGATTTATCAACTGCACAATGGCGATGTACCTGTTCACGATTATTTTGATCTGAAAATTAAAAAAAATCTGGGCAATGATGATACCGGACATGTGGTCATCAAAAGAACCTTAAACAACAAAAATGAATTTAAAAAAGCCGTTTGCATGCACTCCTGTATAAAGATCACCTTTTTCATCAGAGCTCATGCTAAGCATGTTCTTCTCATCAACTCCATACGGATCATATATTCTCGCAAATCTTTTTCCATTAAATGTATAAATACCATCGCCCCAGGTGCCAATTGTAATTTCATCATTTTTTAATGTGGTTACACTGTAAAAGGATTTATCA
>VERM01000054.1 GCA_018882645.1 Ferruginibacter sp. | reverse complement strand
GTAAAGGATGATGAATCAGATACACATTCAATGAAGTTCGAAAACCGATATTACCCTCCAGAAAATAGGGCGTAAACTGTTGAGTCAAATGCGAAGAGAAATGTGCGGTTGAGATAAAAGCGCCATTTAAAATTTTAATTAGTCCTGCAGAAAAATAAAAAAAAAGTAAAAAATAACGAATAAAGGAAAATGCAAAGGCCCTTTGTACAGGTTGACGAAATAAAAATGGAATCATCACCCATATAAACCCACTTTGATAATTTCTGTGTCCCAAATATCCCGTCAGCGTGAGGTAGAAAATGAAGAGCAGAAAAAAAAGCAATAAAGCCCATTTTTGTTTTCCCGGACGCATCATCAGCATCACCGCAGAAAAAATTATGGCAACGTCTGCAAGTATGCAAAGCCACTGATGCCGAAGAATGAATTGTGGCAGACCGGACAAATAAAAAAACCAGTACAACGGATCTACACCGAAATTGAAAAAAGTATCGCCATGAAGTGAAGTAAAGCTTACTCCGGATATCACGAACATAAGAAATTCTACCAGCATAATTGACAACAATACTCGGTAGGATTTATGGATATGATATTCAGTCCTCCAGTCAGTCGTCATGGTATAGCAAGTTTATACATCATACTGGAATCAGTCATTACAGGTTGGCCATCTTTAAAATCAAAGGTGTAAGCAAACAATTCAACTACAGATCCGGAAGGCACTTCAGAACCTGCAAATTTGCAGTACCAAAGAGGCCATGCTTCAATGTTTGAAGGGATCAGCCCTGCCCGCAAAAAATCTTTTGCACCAGCCCCCCATTGCTTGCTATCGAGATATGTTTTAAGATAGCTGGATTGCTGCTGTTGAAATGAAATATATCCGGAAAGAGACTGTTCCAAAAAATCTTTTTTCCAGTACATTCTGTTACTGTAAGGGATTCGTTTACCATTCAGTCGAATGGCATATATGGTAGAATGATTTTTATTTTCAGCAGAAGATGCAAACATTCCGTTGTAAGGAAACATCACCGTATCCATTTTTTTAAAAAAGAAAAAAACATAGCCGCCCATGAAAAGCAGCATCACGATAAATGCAACTTTCGAGTGACGATATAATCTGAATAAGAAAGTTTTTTGCATGATCAATCCGATTCAAATTGATTTTTCAAATCCCAAAGCAGGTATACGAAAACGGCAGTATAAGAAAATGAACTGATGATCGCTGCAGCCCTCGCTCCGTAGGAAGAAGCAAACATGCTGTTCAGCCCCAACACCAGAATCAGCCCCATCAAATCCCCTCTGATGATTTTTTTAATATTGCCCTTACCAATATACACCGCGTTGATCAACGTGAGCATACCCAAACTGAAATACCCGGGAAGAAGTATAAGCATGTAACCACTCATTTCGGAAAAATCGGAACCAAACAGAAAAGGATAGAGCCATCTTCCGGCCAGAGCCAATAATAGGGTGATGACAATGACAACAAACACATAAGGACTCATGATTTTTTTCCATTCAGAAAAAGAATGTAAAAGTTTGTCGGATCCCACAAACGGTAGCAGCGTAGAACTGATGATAGAAGTAAAATAAAGAAAGTACTGACCAATCTTTCCGCATTGTACATAATTTCCCAAAGTAACCGGATCGGAAAATCTTTCAACGAAATAATTATCCACTCTTAAAAACACAAAATAGATCAACGCGGAAATCATAATGAAAAAACCATAACGAAAAAAAGCTCCCCATTGAATGGGATGATGTGTAGATTGGGGAGAAGGAGCCGAAAACGCAAGCATTAAAAACCCTTGCAAGATAAATAACAGCGCATAGCTGCTTGATATTTGCATCAATAGACTTGTCGGATTCCTGGGAATAAAAAAACAGAGGAAAATCAGATACATCAAATTAGAAATCACAAGAATTATATTTTGACGATTGAATTTTTTCTGAGCAGTTAAAAGACCCTGAAAAAAAATAAGCATCAGATTGCCTGTACTGAAAAATACAATCGCATAAAAAGACTGATTGAAAAAAAACCTCGTGTTGAAGATAAAAAAAACAGCAACCAGTGCAATCACAAACATAAACCATATGGAAATCCTGTGTAGTCTTTTGTGAATCACAGGATACAATTCCGGCTGTTTTGAAATCCAGGCAATGGCAGCATAATCTAGTCCGCAGCTGCAGAGAAAAACAATACAATTCAATACATACAGCTCATTGAAATAATGTCCGCTGACTGCAGCACCCAATAACCTTACGATACATATGTTTATCAGAAACACAATACCGTGATTCAGCAGTTTGCCTGCCACATTCTTTTTGAGTATGGAGCCGATGTTTGCCAATCAATTGAGGTAAGTAAAGAATTAAATTCAGCTTATTGTTTCAGACTGTTGATGATGACATTAAACTCCGACGCAACAAGACTGGCACCGCCAACCAAACCGCCATCCACATCTTTTTTTCCAAAAATTTCTGCGGCATTGGCAGCTTTTACACTTCCGCCGTATAAAATGGAAACCGTGTCTGCGATTTCCCCGCCCACATAGTCCGCAATCACTTTCCGAATATGTGCGTGCATATCCTGTGCCTGATCACTGGTAGCTGTCTTCCCCGTTCCAATAGCCCAAATGGGTTCATAGGCAATGATAAAATGGCGCAATTTTTCTTTATCCAGATGAAAAAGACTTTCCTTCAACTGCGTCTCTACATAACTGTTTTGTGTACCTGCTTCTCTTACAGACAATGGTTCACCGCAACAAAAAACAGGCTGAACTCCATATTCCAAAGCCATATTTACTTTAGCGGCAAGAATTTGATTGTTTTCATGATAATACTCCCTTCTTTCACTGTGTCCGATGATCACATATGAGATACCCATACCCTTTAGCATTTCTGCACTGACTTCACCTGTGTATGCACCATTTGTGGTTGAGGCACAGTTTTGAGCCGCAACATATACTCCGGATTGCTTGCTGATTTTATTTTTTACTGTTAACAGATATGGAAAAGGAACGGCCAGTAAGACAAGCTGATGGGCAGATGTATGGATTTCGCCTGCAATAAGCTGATCCGTTAATGATTCCGCTTGCTCGATACTTAAATTCATTTTCCAGTTGGCTGCAGCAATTTGTGTACGCATCTTTGAAATGTTTGTGTTTGTTTTAAAGTTGATTGTATAAAGTGTTAATCATATTGATTTCCTCCTGTGTAATTTCTTTCTGCTTCATCTTCTTCCAGTTTCCTATATCCCTTATCAGCTTATCAGAATGATAGCGTTCGCTTCCCCAACTGAAATTGGGGATGTGTTTATCGGGAACAACATTCCCAAAAACATTGCTACAAATACCAACGACACTTCCGGTATGGAAAGCTGTGTTCACTGAAGTTTTACTGTAATCACCCATAAGTAAACCGGCTTTTGTACCGGCTGAAACAGATGATTTACCTGAGGGAGAAGAAAAATATACTTCAGAACTGTTATTTTTCACATTGCTGTTTGTGGTACCTGCGGCAAGATTACACCAGGAACCGATTACGCTGTCACCCAGATAACCGTCATGCGCTTTGTTGCTGTAATCAAAAAAAACTGAATTCTTAATTTCACCTCCCAGTACACAATGGACTCCGGTTGTGGTGGCCCCATAAATTTTAGCGCCCATCTTCACTACACTTTTTTCTCCCAATGAAAACGGACCGCGAATCAATGCACCTTCCATGATCAATGTGTTTTTACCAATATAAACAGGACCTGCTTCCGCATTGAGGGACGAAAAATGAATGATGGCTCCTTCTTCAATGAAAATATCTTTTTTATTGACACAATGAACGATATCGGGTATTGTCGAAGATTTTCTGTTATGGGTTAATAGTTCAAAATCTTTTCGCAAAGCCCAGTCATTGAATTGAAAAATATTCCAGGGATGATCAATGTATTTGATATCTTCAGTCACAGACCATTCCTCCTCTTTTTTAGCCGAAGATAATATTTGCCTGTAATTATCTTTTGTGGGAATAATATTCGCGGGAACAATAATGCTGTCCGATAAAGGATGCTCTGTTGTTATAACCGGATGATCCTCACGCAAAAGTATTTCCCATTTTTCTCTTATGGTAAGAATGCCCACACGAATATCAGCCACGTTTCGGATATGGGTGAATGGGAATAGCAGATGCCGTATTCTGCGCTCGTCTAGATAAAGATTCATCAGGTTAAAAATAACACTTTTATTGGTTTGGGATGATTTTGATTCACAAACGAAACTGAATAAAAAAAGCCTGCTTTGTAATGAGCAGGCTTGCATTCCATTTGAAAAAATTATTTTGCTTTTTTCTCGTAACGTTTTTTGAACTTGTCAATACGACCTGCTGTATCCACCAATACATTTTTACCGGTGTAAAATGGATGAGAGGTGTTGGATATCTCAAGTTTGATCACAGGATATTCCTGACCGTCTTCCCATTGAATCGTCTCGGAACTATTCGCTGTTGATCTGCTCAGAAAGGTGTATCCGTTACTCATGTCTTTGAATACTACTTTTCTGTAAGTTTTGGGGTGAATTCCTTCTTTCATAATTTTTAATTTAATGTACGGATTTTGCCGTACGGTTTTTTGGAGTGCAAATATAGGGCTTTTATTTTGGAAATCCCTTCAATATAACTACGACTTCATATTTACGTATTGGAGGGCAATACCAAGGTTCCAGGTCTTGCTAAGCTGTATAACATCCTGTAAATCATCGATTTTTTTACCTGTTATGCGAACGATATCATCCATGATCGCTGCCTGCACTTTTAGTCCGCTGTCTTTAATCAGTTTTACAATTTTCTTGGCATCTTCCTGCTTGATGCCGTTTCTGACAGGGACTTCCTTTTTGGTCACCTTCCCGCTTACGAAAGGCTCTTTACTGAGATCATATACTTCCGCAGCCAATCCCTGTTTGATGCTTCTGCTGATCAAGACATCTACGATTTGCTGAATTTTCATTTCACTGTCGGCCTCCAGGCTGATTTTGAATTCTTTTTTATTCAGATCAATTACCACATGAGATCCTTTAAAATCATATCGATTGGTAATTTCTTTGTTAACAACATTTACTGCATTATCCAACGTTTGCAGATCTACCTTGCTGACCATATCAAATGATGCCATAGTAATGTTTTCTTTTTTATTATTTAATGATAGATAAAATATACCAACGGCTAATCGGCAAATCGACTAATCGTCTAATCGACAAATCGCCTAATCGACTAATCGTCTAATCGTCTAATCGACAAATCGCCTAATCGTCTAATCGACAAATCGACTAATCGTCTAATCGTCTAATCGACAAATCGCCTAATCGACAAATCGACTAATCGTCCAATCGACAAATCGCCTAATCGTCTAATCGACTAATCGTCCAATCGTCTAATCGACTAATCGTCTAATCGACTAATCGACTAATCGACTTTGCGAATCCCAGCAAAAAAGCCCCTGTCAATATCAACAACAAAGCAATAAACTCTGCCTGTGTAGCTTTAATTCCCATGAAATTATGCAAATCATTCACTCTTATGCTTTCAATGAGCAATCGCTCCAATCCGTTAAATATCAAATAAATGGAAAAAATCACCAAAGGTGTTTTTATCTTTTTCCGAATAAACCAAAATACAAAAAACAGGAAAGTACAGAGAATAGTTTCATACAAAGGCGTAGGAAAAACCGGTTGCGGCAATACGCTTCTGTGATCGTCCTTTATCCCGGGTATAATGATACCATCATCATTGACATTTTGAGGATAACTGTACGCAAAAAACCAGTTCGGTAAAAAAGATGGCCCCTTGAATGATCGATGCGGAACATCACTCAATGTCGGATAAATCCTGTCTGTTACATATCTTAAGCCGGAGTCTGACACAACTTTACCCTCCAGAAAATAGGTCTTATTAGCTTCCAGCGCACGCTCGAATTCTCCGGGTTTAGCAAGACTCACATTGCCCCCATTGTCGCTGATATATGCACTATTGTAAATACCCCAATCCCCGTCTCCTGAGATCTGACAACCCAGCCTGCCTACTGCATAAGCAAACATCAGCGCCGGAGCTGCCGCATCAACTAAATATTTAAGCTTAATGCCCTTAGATATTGAATACCATGATATTGCGACTGTAGCAAGAATAAGGCCGCCATAGAAAGCAAGTCCACTTTGCGAAAATAATCGCCTTATTGGATCAGCCCAGAATTCATCCCAGTGCTCAAGATTATCAAATAGTTTTGCACCCAAAATACCAAACACAAGCCCCAATACCACAATATCACCTATCCTGTCATGTGGCCAAACCCTAATGATTCTTTTTTCAGGCTCTTTCAGTTTCTGTTTATTTTTCTCCCACCATTTTATACCGGCGAGCAGAGTGGCG
This sequence comes from Ferruginibacter sp., assembly GCA_018882645.1. GTDB lineage: Bacteria > Bacteroidota > Bacteroidia > Chitinophagales > Chitinophagaceae > Ferruginibacter. The sequence goes on along the minus strand of VERM01000054.1, from coordinate 2,168 downwards.
AGAAAAATACCGCCAACCGCACTTCCTTGTCCGGAAAATATGTATGCTTGTGCTGAAATGGATTCGGGTTTATCAAACAATAAACCCAAAAATTTAAACCCAAAAAGGAAACCAATTATTGCGTTTGTCAGCAATTCAATTAAAGATGCCGGCTTACCCACTACAATGTTTTGCTCCTTAGGCAGCAGTAAGCCTTGCTTCTCTCTTCTTTTTAATTCGAGAGAAAGCAGCCAGGCAGCAATGATGAAACTGATGGCGACCAAGAGTCCGAATGTATTGAGGAACTTTAGAGAGTTCCATTCTACACCAAACCAGTCCTTAAAAACATAGTATAAGTTGGGATACATGTAAAAATTTTAGTTAGTCCATATAATTAATACAGTTCATTACTGACAATGGGTTTCAAATGCGCCGATTAAATTGTCGGCGATGACTTGTGCGCTCCTCCCTTCAATGTGATGCCGTTCTATCATGTGCACCAATTGCCCGTCCTTAAAAAGCGCTATCGCAGGAGACGAGGGCGGATAAGGCAAAAGATACTCTCTTACTTTTCTTACCGCATCCACATCAAAACCCGCAAAAGTAGTAGTAATATAATCCGGCTTTTTAGGACTGGTTACAACAGCCCTTAACACACCGGGCCTTGCCGTACCGGCACTGCAACCGCACACAGAATTAATCATCACGAGTGCAGTTCCCTTCTGAGACAGCACCTGATCAACATCTGCCGGAGTCAATAATTCTTTAAAACCATTTTCTGTCAGTTCTTCCTTCATCGGAATGACAATTTCAGCTGGATACATATGATTGAGTTTAGAGGTTTAAGGGTTTTAGGGGGTTAGGTATTTAGGTATTTAGGTATTTAGGGGGTTAAGAGGTTGAAAACCACAAACCACAAACTAAAAACCACAAACCACAAACGGCGCTCCGCGCCAACCAAACAACGCAAAGCGGTTCAATACCCCAATATCTTCAACATACTCTGGGCTGTCTGCTCTTTGGCATAGACCCAGTCGACAAGTTTGCCATTTTTATCATGGCCTACAATGATATGCTTGGGAGAAGGTATCAGGCAATGCTTAATCCCTCCATAACCGCTGATCTGATCCTGATAGGCTCCTGTATGAAAGAAACCCACATAAAGCGGCTCCTCGCCATCCACTTTTGGCAAAAATACTTCATTAATATGTTCTTCAGAGTCATAATAATCATGACTGTCGCAGGTTATACCGCCCAACACTACACGCTGGTATTCATTGTCCCACTTATTGATCGGCAACATCAAAAATTTCTCACCTATGCCCCAGGTATCCGGCAAAGTGGTTATAAATGAAGAGTCAATCATATACCAGGTCTCCCTGTCATTCTGCATTTTTTGTCCAATGACACTGTAAATATGCGCCATACTCTCCCCCACAGTATAACTTCCAAATTCGGTAAAGATATGAGGCATAGGCACTTTATTCCGGACACAGGCCGCCTTGATGTTGCGCACAATCTCATTGATCATAAACTGATAGTTGTACTCAAACCCAAGAGAATGCTTAATCGGAAAGCCGCCTCCGATGTTGATGGAATCCAGCTCCGGACATATTTTTTTCAACTGGCAATACAGATTGATCACTTTATTCAGCTCACTCCAGTAATAGATATCATCCTTGATCCCTTTATTCAGAAAAATATGCAGCATCTTCAATTGAAAACGATGCTCGTTTCCTTCTATTTTGTCGACATAAAACTCAAGTATGTCTTTTGCGCGTATGCCTAACCGTGAAGTATAAAAAGGAAAATTAGGCTCTTCTTCAGCTGCCACCCGAATCCCCAGATTGAAAGGCACCTTCACAGATTTGATGTAGGCCTTTAGTTCCTCGGTATTGTCCAGAATGGGAATTACATTTTTAAAACCGCTATTGAGCAACCCTGCAATACGCTGGGTATAAGTCTTTTGCTTATATCCGTTACAGATAATAAAAACATCCTTGTTGATTTTCTTCTTCTGGTAAAGTTTTTTGATGATTTCAATATCGTAAGCATAGGATGTCTCCAGATGAATATCACTCTTCAATGCCTCTTCGAGTACAAATGAAAAATGTGAACTTTTGGTGCAATAACAGTAATTGTATTTTCCGGTGTACTTGTATTTTTTAAAAGCTGCGTCAAACATCGAT
>VERM01000053.1 GCA_018882645.1 Ferruginibacter sp. | reverse complement strand
GATCAGGCCAATGTGTATTTTAAATCAATGCTTTTGTATTCTGTACAGAATGAAGAGGAAGAAACCGTTCAAAAAGTTGCATTTAAATTTATAAGCGACAGAGACTTGATGCAGGCTTTGGTCAGAACTATTGAAGGGAATATCAGGGCTTTTGTGGCAACCAAAAAACAATCAGAGATTTTGGGTTTGAGGAGAGATATTGTTGAGTTTGTTAAAGAGCATGTAGATGCATCACTTGAAGAATGGGGCTATCATCTACAAGATTTGCAGATCAATGATATCACATTTGATCAGGCGATTATAGATAGCATGAGTAAAGTGGTGGCTAGTAACAACCTGAAGGCTGCTGCAGAAAATGAAGGCCAGGCATTATTGATTACCAAAACAAAAGCGGCTGAGGCGGAGGGAAACTCCATTAAGATTGCTGCGGAAGCGGAAAGAGTAGCAGCTCAGTTGCGCGGACAAGGTGTGGCGTTGTTCAGAGAAGAAGTTGCCAAAGGAATGAGTCAGGCTGCGGAACAAATGAAGCAGGCCAATCTGGACACCAATGTTATTTTATTCAGTATGTGGACGGAAGCCATCAAAAACTTCGCAGAATACGGCAAAGGAAATATAATCTTCCTGGATGGAAGCAGTGAGGGAATGGAAAAAACAATGAAGCATATTATGGCTTTGCAACAAGCAGATAAATAAATTATTTGCTTCAGATGGGAAGATTAACGATTCATTAAGTGTACAATACATTTATCTTTTGTTTAAATTTGTACACGACACCAATACAAATCCATTATGATGTTAAATATTCTTTTACAGGTTGATGCCAAACCCGAGTCGGTATGGTCTTTATTGAGCAAAGGCGGCCCGTTGATGATTCCACTTTTTATTCTGTTTGCGCTAGTTATTTATTTTTTTATCGAAAGATGGCTTGTGATAAAAAAAGTAAAAAAAATCGATGATAACTTCATGAATATCATTCGCGATCATATCACCAATGGCAACATATCTGCTGCCAGGAGTGTAACCAAGAACACCAATAATCCAATATCGAATATTATAGATAAAGGAATACAGCGGATAGGGAAACCGATTGAATCCATAGAAAAGAGTATGGAAAATGTAGGTAAGCTTGAGGTCTATAATCTTGAAAAAAACCTGAATGCCATCTCCGTTATTTCCAGAATAGCGCCGTTGTTTGGATTTGTCGGAACCATCATTGGATTGGTTATGTTACTTAAAGAGTTTGCCACAGTGAGTAATCCTTCCATCAGTCAGATTGCTGATGCCATGTATGTCAAGTTGATTACTTCTGCTACCGGTTTGATTATAGGTATGCTCGCGTATCTGGGACACAGTTATCTTGACAATCAGATCAACAGGCTAAGTAATAAAATGGAATCTGCAAGCAGTGAGTTTTTAGATATACTTCAGCAGCCCACAAAATAAAAATCAATATTATTGGCAGAATCATTTTCTTCAATCTTTTTGAATCATTAGTATGAATTTAAGAAAATCAAAACTCAGAGATGCTCATGCGGAACTGGATACAGGGCCTCTTAATGATATTCTCTTTATTTTGTTGATGTTTTTTTTGATGATCTCCACGCTTGCCAATCCTAATGTTATTAAAGTCAGTGTGCCCAAATCCAAAAGTGATACAAAGCAAAAACAGAGTGTAGTTGTCAGTGTAGATAAAAATAAAAACGTTTATATAGGAGCCAAACTGATTGTACCATCCGACTCACTTGAATCCGCGCTGAGAGAATACATTAAAGAAGGCGATAGTATAAAGCCTGCGGTAGTGATAAATGCCGATTCTGTGGCCAATTGGGGGGAAATTGTAAAAGTGATGAAAATAGCAAGAAAGCTTGGCGCTACAACCTCAGCTACTGTAACCGGCAGTGAGTAGCCACTATTATTCTTTCTTTTCCGAAAATATCTTTTTTTACTTCAGTTGTGTAGTTTTCATTTTGAAAAACATCTTTCACCTGTTGTGCATAATTTTCATGTACTTCCAGAAAAATTTTTCCTTCTTTTTTCAGGCGCAATTTTCCAAAAGATGCGATTTTATGATAAAAAATCAGAGGATTTCGATTGTCTACAAAAAGAGCAAGGTATGGTTCGTATTTGATCACATTAATGTCCATCGTATTTTTTTCACTTAATGGTATATAAGGAGGATTGCTGATAATGACGTGGTATTTACCGAAAGTGTTCCAGTTTTTTTGACTTAAAAAATCTGTCTGTTTAAAATTCACTGAGACGCCGTTTAATTTGGCATTTTCACCGGCTATTTCCAGAGCTTCTTTACTGATATCGATTGAACTCACTTCGGCCTCTGGAATATTTTTTTTAAGTGCAATAGGGATACAACCACTTCCTGAACCTATGTCAAGAATTGATGGTTGTTTTTTTGTTTTGAGAAAATCAACAGCTTCGGACACGAGCTCCTCTGTTTCCGGACGGGGAATAAGAACCGTGGGATTGACTTTAAGTTTGAGTTTGTAAAACCATGTATGGCCGATGACATATTGTACGGGTTCATGTTGCATCAATCTTGCCAAACAGCTATCAAGTTTTTCACTGATTAAAGAAGGCAATGGCTCTAATGGTTTTTTGATAATCTCTGAACGGCTGATACCTGCAATATCTTCAAAAATCATGTGAGTGATTTGCGCTGATTCATTTTTTGAATAAATTAAAGATAATTCATTCAGATAATGCCTATGTATTTCTTGAATCGTCACGTAAGCAAACATAGGTTATTTGTATCAACATAATTATTTCTGAAGTATAAATTTGAGTACGTAATTTTATCATCATGTTTCCTCATCATATTTTTATGAAAAGGTGCCTTCAACTGGCTGAAATCGGCTTGGCAGATGTTGCTCCTAATCCAATGGTTGGTGCGGTATTGGTTCATGAAGGAAGAATTATCGGGGAGGGATATCATAAGAAATTTGGTCAGGCGCACGCAGAAGTAAATTGCATTAATAGTGTAAAAGAGGAAGATGCAGGATTGATTGTACATAGCACTCTTTACGTATCTCTTGAGCCTTGTAATCATCATGGGAAAACACCTCCCTGTTCGGATTTGATTATTGATAATAAAATCCCTTCTGTTGTAATCGCCTGCAAGGACCCGTTTTCAAAAGTCGACGGCACCGGCATACAGAAACTTAAACAAGCCGGAGTGGATGTATTGTTTGGTATCCTTGAAGAAGAAGCTAAAGAGCTGAACAGGCGTTTCTTTACCTTTCACCTTCATCAAAGGCCTTATGTCATTTTAAAATGGGCACAAACAGCAGATGGGTTTATTGGCACTTCGGACAGAAAGCCCTTAAAGATCACAAATGATTTGACCGACACTATTGTTCACAAATGGAGAAGTGAAGAAGCCTCTATTATTGTAGGCAACCAAACAGCTGTTTCTGATAATCCGTCACTTACAACACGGCACTGGCCGGGTAAAAATCCAGTCAGAATTTTTGTAGATTGGGACCTCAGATTACCCTCGACGCATCACTTACTTGATGGTTCTGTTCCAACTGTGATAATCAACCAGCATCAACATCATCATGACGGCAATAATTTATTTTTTCAGATTCCCCAAAAAGAAGATTTGATTGCGGCGCTTATGAAACTGTGTTTTGTAAATGAGTGGAATTCAATTATTGTAGAAGGAGGGAGTGTTTTGTTGAAGTCTTTTATCGAAAAAGGAATTTGGGATGAAGCCAGAGTTATTGTCAATACATCCATGAATACCCTATCCGGACTGTCTGCTCCGGAACTCAAAAATAATCGTTTATTGTTCAAGCAACAATCGGGCAATGATAGTGTTTCCTATTACAGACGCGCAGATTGATTGGTGAAAATATTTCACCCTTATTTATATTATTTTTCATTTTATGCATATTTCTTTATTAGAGAACAAATCATAATGTAATGTGTCCTCGACAGTTAAAAAAAATATATGATATTACTTTGGTATAAAATAGTTGTAAAAAATAAAATTGTATGGCATTTTTTTTCTAATATTGTGCGGATTTAATGGAAAATTAATACTACACATCACATTTTAACCAATATGAGAAAATTAATAGCTACTTTATCGATTGTATTGACGGTTGCTACTGCTCATTCACAGCAATTGCATTTTATGAGTCAGTATTTGCAGCATAATCCTATGTACAATCCTGCTGCTGCCGGCATTGCTCAAAAAAGCTCAGTAGGGATTTCTTACAGAAATATGTGGACCAGTTTTCCGGGTAATCCCAAAACGTATATGGCTTATGGTGATTTTGAGTTGAAAAATCTGAACTCTGGTATAGCTTCATATGTTTACAGAGATGAGACAGGTCCTACGAGTCGTACTGGAGCGCAGTTGGCTTATTCCTTTCATATCAAATCACGCGACAATAAAAGTCGTTTTGGATTGGGGCTGGAATTAAGAGGTTTGCAATATGCCATTGATAAAGTAAAACTGGCTTCTTCGCTGGGAGCTGACCCAGCACTTGCCGGTGCATCAAATAAATTTGCAGTCGACGCCGGTGCAGGTATTTACTGGACCAATGACAAACTTAGTGTAGGCGCTGCCGTTAGTCAATTGATTCAATCGAAATTACAATTGGCAAACGTTCCGAATTCTCAACAAAACGGAAAACTCTATCGCCACTATAATATCACTGCCAATTACCGCATTCACACCGGAGACGAAATGTATTTGATTCCAAATGCCATGGTGCGACTTATTGAAAATTCACCCAGTGAATTTGATTTTGGGGTCAAACTCGATTTTCAAGATAAGATTTGGTGGAATTTAAACTGGAGGGTAAAACAATCATGGAGCGTACAGGCAGGATTCAAGATTCTGAAAAATATACGTGCCGCTTACTCATATGATTATTATGAAACCGCAGTTGGTATCTTCAATGGCGGCGCCGGTGCACATGAAGTAGGTCTTCAGTTTGATCTGAAAAACAACAAATAGGTTTTTCATTCCTTTAAATAAACGCTCAAAAAATCTTTTCTTTAAACAGACTTTTATGATTGCTTTGAATATGAATAAAAAAATATTGATTTCATTTTCTCTATTGTTTGTCCTCTTGAGTTATTCTTCAAAAGGTCAAATTGTATTGAATGAGGTAAAAGTAAGACCTGAACTCGCAGCAGGAACTCCCCCCAATGGTTTGATATACACAGGTAGTAAAGAATATATTGAAATCTACAATGCCGGTTGCTCACCTGTTAATGTTGCGGGCTATTATATTGCTATGAGAACACAGCCCTTTTCTACTCTTGTTCAAGGCGGTACATTAAGAATTCCAAATGTTCCTGCCGCTAACATACCTGCTAAATCTCATATCGTAATTGCACCTGCAGAAGCTGCTCCTGCTGCAGATATCGATATAGTTATCAACTCAACAAATGTTCCTTACTGTGTTTATGGCGGATCGGGTAAATTCTCTATTGTCAATGTAGATGGCTGGATCGCTCTGTATGATGCATCTGGCACCCCCATAGATGGGATGTATTGGTCATCAAGTGCGGGAAATATTACAACGCTTCCGGATTTTACCGGTGTCTTGTGTTTGCCACCCGGAAGTCCGATATCTACATTGTCTAATGTCGTAGATATTTATAATGCAAACCCTTCCTTGATGAAATATGCTGGAGGAAATTTTGTTACTGACAGTATTCTTGTCAGACAAGTGGATGGTACAGGTGATTGGGTAAGAAATATGCCGTCTTCAATTACAAAATCTTCCCCTTCAAAAAATTGCAATGGAGGAACATGTGCATCTGCAACTGTACCTACCTTTAACCCAATCGGGCCATTGTGTCAGGGTAGTACACCGCCTTCATTGCCTACCCAATCCACCAATGGAATTGACGGAACATGGATTCCCTCAACAATATCTACCAGTACCGTGGGTACAGTTACTTATAAATTTTCGCCAAGCAGTACGGGATGTACAGCCATTACCGCATCTATAGACATCACTGTAACAGCAGGCATTACTCCTTCATTCAATCCTGTAGGTCCTTTGTGTCTAAACAGTACAGCACCATCATTACCCTTGCAATCTACCAACGGAATCAACGGAAGCTGGAGTCCTTCAACAATTGCAACCAATACTGCAGGAACTACTACTTACACATTTACGCCCACCGGTACCGGATGTAACTCCAATACTACTTTAGATATTACAGTTTCGGCAAACGTTACGCCAACATTCAATCCGATTGGTCCTTTGTGTTTAAATAGTACAGCGCCTTCATTGCCTTCACAATCTAATAATGGTATTGATGGAACCTGGAGCCCTTCATCAATTGCCACAAATGCTGAGGGTACTATCACCTATACTTTCACTCCAAATACTACCATCGGATGTTCAGCATCATCAGCATCACTTGATGTTACGGTTACATCAAATGTTACTCCAACTTTTGATTCATACGGACCATTTTGTAAAGATGCTATATTGATACAACCCATTCTACCTGAAACTTCCAATAATGGTATAATTGGCAAATGGAGTCCTGCCTCCCTCTCTACAGCTGTGGCCGGGAATATTGAATACACGTTTACTCCGGCATCTACCGGACAGTGTGCCAATCCGTTTAAATTGACCGTGCTGGTTCAAGACAATAATGCATCTGCTACTCTTGAATCTGATCCGGGAACAGATAATCAGACTGTTGCAGTCAATTCTCCCATCACACCAATCAAATACGGATTTTTTCCGGCATCGGGAACTCCCGGCGCTTCAATTAGTGTAACCGGACTGCCTAACGGTGTAACATATTCTTTCCCTGTACCGGGTGCAAGTTCCTTGAGTATCAGTGGTGCACCAACTACTTCGGTGGGGTCTCCATTTACTTACACACTAACTGTTAAAGGTAATTGTGAACCAGTTTCTGTTACCGGAACCATTACTGTCGCTGACCCTCAATGTGTAAATGTTTACAATTCCTTCAGTCCTAACGGAGACGGCATCAATGATTTTTGGAAAGTATATGACAATTTCAGTTGCCTGAAAAAAGTAAAAGTAGCTGTTTATAACAGATATGGCAGTAAAGTGTATGAGTCTAACGATTACAAAAACACATGGGATGGAAGGTACAGAGGAGGATATGTTCCTGATGGAACCTATTACGCTGTAATTGTGCTTTCACTCAATTCCGGTAAAACCATAGAAAAAAGAACCGATGTAACTATTGTGAGATAACTCAAATAGCTCTTCAATTTTAACCGTTTCAATTCAAGTTTGAAACGGTTTTTTATTTCAGGCTTAAAATAAACCATAGCATATCATGCAAATGTCTTGTTGCTATAACTGAATAATATCGATTGCAGGTTTGTTTAATTTCAATAATATTGTGAAGGTTAATTTTAATTTAAGTGCCACGAACCATAAAAATTGTAATTTTTATTACGACTTTGCAAAGAAGACTTTCAACCTTTGAAATTTAAATATCTGTATCATCATGATTTCTTCTCCTTTCAAAAAAATTATCAGTTTTGCTTTCCTGGTTTCATTTTTTGTGATCTGCTCCCAGAGAAGCATCTCACAGGTTGTAATCAATGAGGTTTCTCATTACCCTATCACTGCTCAGGGTATGATATCTGCCGGTACTGAATATATTGAATTGTATAATGCAGGCTGTTCGCCAGTCGATATATCCTGTTATATAGTTGGTACTGCGAGTATTCCAAACTCTAATCCCGGATCATCACTCAGGACAGGAGGCAGTATAATCATCCCTCAAGGTACTGTCATTCAACCCAAATCACATTTTGTGATAGGAACATCCTCTTCATCTTCTGATCCATTGGCTGTTGATTATAAGACGGATTTAAATACAAGTAACTATTGTACTACCGGCAACTTTGTATTGGCCAATGGGGATGGTTGGGTTGCATTGTATGATGCCTCAGGAGTTCCTGTAGATGCCATATACTGGACTGTTTCAGCCGGTCAGTCGAATAAAATAAGTTCTGATGATGATTTGGATGACAGTCCGTGCATTCCTTCGATCGTGGGTACTTGTAGCACGAGTGGCATTGCATCATTGGCATCGGCAAAACAGATTTTTGAAAATACACCATCAAAAATTTTCTATGTGGGTCAGTCGAATGTGACTTCTGCAATACCTCCAACTGCCACCGGTAAAACATTCAGCAGAATTCCCGATGGCGGAGCATGGCAGAGAGATAAGGATGGATCAATCAACGGGAACAATTGTAATGGCGGGGCCTGTGCATCTGCAACTGTACCTACCTTTGATTCAATTGATCCATTGTGTTTGAACAGCACTCCACCTGTATTGCCATTGCAATCTACCAATGGAATAAATGGTATCTGGATCCCTTCAACAATTGCAACCAATACAGAGGGTACAACTACATACACATTTACACCCAATGGAACGGGATGCGCCTCAGTCGTTACGATTGATATTTTGGTTGAAACCACAAGTGCAACGGCTTCATTGGTCTCGGCCCCGGGTACTGATAATCAGACTATACCTGCAAATACACCAATCGTTCCCATAACCTATAATTTTTCTGTACTGGGT
>VERM01000380.1 GCA_018882645.1 Ferruginibacter sp. | reverse complement strand
TATCAGTTGTCCAAGCTGTGGACGTACATTATTTGATTTACAGGAAACCACTTCGAAAATCAGAGCCGTGACCAATCATTTAAAGGGGGTTAAAATTGCTATCATGGGTTGTATTGTAAACGGACCGGGAGAGATGGCTGATGCTGATTTTGGGTATGTAGGAAGCGGTCCCGGTAAAATCACTCTCTATAAAGGGAAAGAAGTGGTTAAAAGAAATGTGAACAGTGAAGTTGCTGTAGAAGAATTGATTCTTTTACTTAAAGAGAATAATGCCTGGGTAGATGTACCTATTGTATAGTTTTTTATTTCAGTATCATTTTTCAACGGAGTTGAATTCAATATTAAAATGATTCTGAGGAGTATATAATACTTTTGCGAATTAAGGATTAATTTTTTTACCAATCATGCAAACAGATTTTCTGATTATAGGTTCCGGAATAGCAGGGCTTACTTATGCATTGAAAATTGCCAATGCCAGTCCGGATAAATCAGTAACTATAGTAACGAAGACTCAGCGAGATGAAACCAATACCAAATATGCACAGGGAGGTATAGCGGGTGTCATGGATTTTTCACAGGACAGTTTCAGTAAACATATAAAAGATACTTTGATCGCAGGAGATGGATTGTGCAATGAGAAAATAGTTGAGATGGTTGTCAAAGAAGGAGTAGACAGAATTAATGAACTCATTCAGTGGGGGGCACGTTTTGATAAAGATGCGGAGGGGGATTACAAACTCGGAAAGGAGGGAGGGCATAGTGAAAGCAGAATTTTGCATCACAAAGATGTAACAGGAAAAGAAATGGAGCGTGCCTTGCTTGAGGCTGTTTTAAAAGTAAAGAATATCAAGGTTATCAGTCACTGCTTTGTATTGGATATCATTACACAGCATCATTTGGGATATCTGGTTACCAAATCTACACCGGATATTGAATGTTATGGTGTGTATGTATTGAATTTGAACACAAAAAAAATAGAAAAAATTGTTTCTAAAATAACGTTGTTGGCATCCGGCGGTAATGGACAGGTTTACAGAACTACCACTAATCCCTCTATTGCTTCGGGCGACGGAGTGGCTATGGTATATAGGGCCAAAGGCAGAATCGAAAATATGGAATTCATTCAATTTCATCCAACTGCATTATATGAGCCAGGTGTGAGAGGGTATTCATTTTTAATTACTGAAGCAGTAAGGGGAGACGGTGCCATTCTTCGAAATCATCAGGGAGAAGCATTCATGACCAGATATGATGAAAGAAAAGATCTCGCACCAAGAGATATTGTTGCAAGAGCTATTGATAGCGAGATGAAAATCAATGGCACCGAATTTGTATATCTGGATTGTCGTCATATGGATCTGGAAAAGTTTAAAGACCATTTTCCAAACATTTATGCCAAATGTCTGAGCATTGGAATTGATATATCAAAAGATATGATTCCGGTAGCACCTGCCGCTCATTACAGTTGTGGTGGTGTTAAAACAGATGAATGGGGTAAAACCTCCATCAGATATCTGTTTGCGTCAGGTGAATGTGCCAGCACCGGTTTGCATGGATCCAATCGTCTGGCCAGCAACTCGCTTCTTGAAGCTATGGTATTTTCCCACCGAAGTTATGTGGCCTCAAAGGAATTGATAGATAGCATTTCTTTTAATAACCAAATTCCCGACTGGGATGCTGCAGGTACTACTGCGCCTCAGGAAATGATTTTGATTACACAAAGTTTAAAAGAACTGAAGCTTCTCATGAGCGATTATGTGGGTATTGTGAGAAATAATGAACGGTTAAAAAGAGCCAACAAGAGACTGGATCTCTTGCATGAAGAGACTGAACTTCTTTACCAGAAAACGGAAGTGTCGCCTCAGTTATGTGAATTGAGAAATATGATTACTGTAGCGTATTTGATTGTAAAGAGTGCTGAATTACGCAAAGAAAGCAGGGGGTTGCATTACAATACTGACTATCCATATAAAAGCAGCATTCTGCAAC
>VERM01000052.1 GCA_018882645.1 Ferruginibacter sp. | reverse complement strand
TGATGAGTCAACGATAAGTGAGTATGTGAGAGAACAAGGTCAGGAAAAAGAATATGTTATATTGCACAAACAAAAACAGCTAAGATTATTCTAAGATACCCCGCTGCTTGCGGCGGGGAGATTCATTTAATTCATGTTTTACATCAGCGGCATTCTTTTTAGAAACAATCAAAGTGTCATCATCTTCAGAAATGGCGATGATTTTTGTTCCGGGAGAAATGGCTAAATCCATTGGCGGGTTGATTTTTACACTTCCATCTGGTAGTTGCAATCCCATAACAGCAGAATCTTCGTATGCGAAAATTACTTCTCCGTATGTCTTGTTATAGAGACTTTCTTCTTGATTGAAATAAATTTCAGCTCCATCAAAATCCATTAGTTCTGTATAAACAATGCTTAGGCCACTTTGACGGGCAGTTTGCACCATGATTTTGCCTATAATATCATCGGTCAAAATTAGCTCTACTTCATCTTTACCTATCATTTTTGCAGCTTCAATATTTTTTTCATTTTTCACCTCAGCAACGATATGATAGGGGTCTTTTTTTCGGTTCGGATTGTTGGTAATGGCCAATATTGTTTTGATAGTCAGTGGGTCGCTATTTTCTTCTTCTGCAGCAAGAATAATGATAGATTTTGCTTGTTGAGGGTTGGCTATATTCAGATCGTCCAGGTTGTTTGGCGTTCCGTTTCTGCATATGATTTTCGTATTTTTCAGTTTTGGTATTTTCATCCTTATTTCATCTTCCATTTCAACTTTGTCTTTGTCCGCTAAGATTACAATTCTTGGTTTTTTTTGATTTTCATTTGCAATGATGAGCTCTGAAATAATAGTAAAAATTTTGGATGACCAACCTAGTATCAGCGTATGATTTTCTTCAATAACAAAACTTTTTCCTTTTCTCAATTCCTCCAATTTCCCTTCGATGCCACTACTCAATACCCCGATAAGTGTTGAGATGATAAAAATACCTCCGAGTGTTACCAGAAAAGCAATAATTCTGAATCCCCATCCGGCATCTCCTCCCATGGTTCCTGCATCAAGTGTTCTCATCAAACTTTGCCATGATCCCTCAATAAAGTTCATTGATTCTTCTCCATCAGGAGCAATATTAAAAATCCATATGATGAATCCAGCCAACATTATAACCAATATGGATAATATGCCTAGTAAGGCAATCATCGCTATCGGCCCTTTGCTCATTAAATTATCGAATTTGTAACGAAGCTTTTTAAAATGGTCATTTTGATTCATATTCAATATAATTTCGCTGAAAATTAGTATATTATTTTTGAATTATTTCATTTTCTGTTAATCAATGTAATATTTTAGATTGAGCAATTCTTTTTTGGAATTGATTTTGTTATTCTGAAAGACTTATTTGTGTGTTTACAAGGGAAGAGATAACATTTGTGGTAGAGCCTTTGAATAATTGATTTATAAAAACCTTGGTTTGAAAAGGTTTAAAGATAAATTTAAAGAACAAGTCGCGCGTAAATAACTTCTATTTCCCAAAAATTTAAAAATATACTTGATCATAAGAGCATATGCTCATATAAAATGGGTGTGTCAGCATAGAGATAAAATGACTACTCAGTTTTGGAAGAAACCGGTTTTAATGTATATCCCGTTTCCGATGGTATAAGTTGATAAATAATTTTTCGTTTTTGTTTCCCAATAGGAAAGCTTCTTATTAGCTGTTTCCCATTTATCTCAAAAAGATCGTGACCTTCATAGCCTTCAAAATTGCTCCCTTTTTTCATATCTTTCTCTTCCACCTCAGGTAAATAAACTAAGGAAAGTGATTTGTCTTTGTTGGATGCAAATCCGTGAACATTCCCATAGGATCCGCTTCCAGCAGAAGTGGTAACCACATACAATTCATCAAATCCGTTGCCATCCAGGTCTGCCAAGATTACCTTTGAGATCGGATCTTTTTCAAAAATTTTGAGTGCGTTTAATGAATCTCCTTTGAAGTAAACCGCAACATCGCTTAAACTCATCCCTTGGGGGTGTGTTTCCTCAACAATAATGGTCTTACCGCTTTGTGTAATCTCTTCTCGGTTGTTAGGAGCAGTTTTTACCGATTGAGCATTATTGTCTGTTGTTGTTTCAGCTATCGGTTCTGTTTTTTTATCAGATTTCTGTTGATTGCAGGATAATGCTAAAAAGAGGAAGGCAATGGCCAATACATTCTTCATTATTTCACGGTTTTAGTTGATGATTCAAATGTATTGAATAAAGTATAAATAATAACTGATAATTTTATAGACATAAATGAAATAAAAACTGGGGAGAAGAAAAAATCATATCGCATTTAAAATAAAATACATGTGAAATCTGAAATAATATTTTTGTGTCATTGTTTTTTTGTTTAATTCTTTCACTAATTTCGCCACCTTCATATTTCCAATTCCTAGGCAATACCTTCTTTTTCCGTGATTTGAATCTCTGAAATTATAAACATACAATTCACGTTTCTTAAAATTAAAACAATCAAAGGCTAAGATATTTTTTGGACCAATTTTTTTTACCAATCTCAAAACTATGTATTCAAGATTTAAACTGAAAAATGCAATTAAATGCTTGTTAATGTGCTTTTTGTTTTTAACAAACATGGATGCATTGTATGCACAGACATTTACCACCCTGGATGATTTTAGTGACGGTAATTATACTGTAAATCCGGTTTGGACGGTATCTGGTAGTGGTTCCTGGTCTGTGTCTGGTGGAGTTTTGCAGGTTGGTGGCTCAAGTGGAACATACAAAATTACCACGCCATTTACCAAAGTATGTAACGCCTGGGAGTTTCGATTTGATTTGGATGGTAGCGGGTTTACCAATCAAATAGTAGATTATAATTTTTTTATGACGAGCGCAAGTATTGATCCTCTCACTGCCAATGGATATAGAGTAAGATACTTTATTGGAAATACAACTGCAGACAATACAATTTCACTACAAAGAGTTACGAATGGGGTTGGGAGTACAATTGTTTCGTATTCTAATGTAAGCGGCGATCAAAATATTAGAGTAACAAGAGAAAATTCTTTGTGGACATTATATGTTGGAGGCGTATCAAGGGGTACGGGTTCGAACGCAACTTATACTCCTCAAAGTAGTTCATATCAAGGTGCATTGATTTTTATACCTAGTACTTCTTTTACTTACAATCATGGTTTCGATAATATTCGCTTCGCTGAATTTACCCCACCTACTTTAAATGCACAATATAATGGCGAGGAATCCAAATCGCTTTGTGCCGAAGCTACAACTGCATATACACTTAGTGCCAACCCAACCGGAGGCGCTAATTGCTGGATGAGTTCGGCCAATTGGGAATATGCCTGGTACACCGGTACGGGATCTGATGCCACATATTGGAATGGTTCCACCTGGACCAATGCTGAAAATTATAGTTCATCATTTGTAACCATTGCTAATGTTTTGCCAACTTCTACCACTACTTATAAAGTCAAAGTACGTTGTTCCGGTGATCCAGCCTCCGGAACCGGACAAGACGCTACGGGTGTAACCGTTACGATTAACCCTTGCGGAACTACAGCAGGTATATATCAAAGTTATGCAATACTGGATCTAGGATCCGGAAATACATATTATGATTTGGATGCTTCAACTTCTAACACGGATTTTAACAATGCTAATCTCGGCACCTTCAATGCAAACCAGCAACTGACATTGAAAGGCGGTCAGAATAAAACGTACAAGTGCGGATCCTATGATGTTCTAAATGGTAATATAAACTACAGGATTTATCAAAACGGAGCTATTCCCGGAGCTTTTTCTAGTCTATCCCTCGGCTTTTTATCCAATGATGGAGTCAGTCCTTGGAATCCTGGTTGTAATAATCAAACATGGGAAACTGCTTCAGGATCTGTTAATCTGCTTTCAGGATTATGTGATGGTAACTATACACTGGAAGTATATAACACCGCTGACTACAATACAGGTCCCGCTACTCCCACCAATACCATCTCTTCTAATAACAACGGTTTAAACTATAAGGCCAATTTTACAATTGACAACAGTAGTCTGTCAGGTATTTATGAAAGTTATATAATTGTAAACAGTGGATCGGGCAATACTTTTTATGATTTGAAAGCCACTACTACCAATGCTGATTTTCAAGGCAACAATTTTGGAACATTCTGTTCCACAGCATCACTGGTGATTGCAGGCGGACAGAACAAAACCTTCAAATGTCCCCCCAATGATGTCACAAACGGAAAATTATATTACAGGGTATATCCAACTGCAAGTCCATCTGGCAGCTTTTCGGAAATCAATTTAGGCTTTGCTTCCAATGATGCAGGAGCTATTTGTTCAGGTGGACAAAATCAGACCTGGCAATCTACAAGTACTACCACCAATATCTTGTCCGGACTTTCCTCCGGAAATTATACCATTGAAGTATATTCTCAGGCTGATTACACTACAAATAGCACCTGTCAGTCTACTAATTATGCAAACAATGGTTCCGCAAATTACAAAGCTACTTTCTCCATTAATCCCAATATCAATTTATCTACATCACCTACGCAGGTAACTTGTAATGGCCTTAATAATGGAGCGATTAACTTGACTGTGAGTGGAGGAACTCCCATCACAGCGGTAACAACTGCAACTGTTACTCAGGATTTCAATACGCTTGCAAGTTCTTCAACTTCATCTACTGTGCCGACAGGTTGGGCATTTTCAGAAACCGGAACAAATGCTAATACCACCTATGCAGCCGGAACAGGTAGCCTTGGCACAGGTGACACCTATAGTTTCGGTGCATCATCATCGTCAGAAAGAGCTTTTGGAGGATTGCGCAGTGGATCTCTTGTTCCAACCATAGGTGCATCTTTTACCAATACTACTGGCAAAACGGTTACAGAGTTGGCCATCAGCTATACCGGAGAACAGTGGAGATTGGGTGCAACAAGCAGAGAAGATAGTTTAATTTTTGAATACAGCACCGATGCCACGAGTTTAACCAATGGTACGTGGGTCAGATACAATGGTTTGAGTTTTAAAGCTCCTGTTCAGTCTGGAACCACCGGTAATTTGGATGGGAATAATTCTGCAAACAGAACTTCAATATCCTCAACCATAACCGGATTGAACATTTCCAATGCTACTACTTTTTGGATTAGGTGGAGAGATTTTGATGCATCTGGTTCCGATGACGGGTTGGCCGTCGATGATTTCAGCATCACATTAAGAGCTGTTCCATCTCCTTACAATTACTCATGGTCAAATGGACCAACAACGGAAGATATAAGCGGTCTGGCTCCTGGTAGTTATACAGTTACGGTAACTGACGCCAACAGCTGTCAGGCTCAAACAACTGTTTCCATTACTGAGCCTACTGCTATATCAGGAAGTACTTCAAAAAAATCTTACAACGGTGCTGATTTGAGTTGTTCAACTGCTACTGACGGAGAAATCACAGTAACGGCTAGCGGTGGAACAGGAACGCTGCAGTATTCAAAAGACAACGGAATCAACTATCAGGCAAGTAATACTTTTAGCGGTTTGTCTGCCGGTACTTATCAAATAAAAGTAAAGGATGCAAATAATTGTGAGTTCAGCGCAGGTAGTGTAACAATAGCTGCGCCATCTGCAATCGCAGGAAGCGCAACCAAGAAATCATACAAAGGAGCTGATTTGAGCTGTTCCTCAGCAACAGATGGCGAAATAACGGTAACGGCTAGTGGCGGAACAGGAACACTGCAGTATTCAAAAGATAATGGCGCTAATTATCAATCCAGTAATGTTTTCAGCGGGTTGTCTGCCGGCACATATCAAATAAAAGTGAAGGATGGGAACAATTGTGAATTTAGCGCAGGCGACTTAACAATTACTGCGCCACCAGCTCTTTCTTTGTCATCTTCTCAGACTAATATTACCGGTTGTAACGGAGATGCTACCGGTTCAATAAATCTAACAGTCAGCGGCGGTACAACATCCATATCTTCAACGATTACACAAGACTTCAATACGCTGGCAAACACCGGAACTTCATCTGCTTTGCCATCGGGTTGGTCATTTACTGAATCTGGAACAAATGCCAATTCAACATACAGTGGAGGAAACGGAAGTGGAACAAATGGCGACACCTATAGTTTTGGTTCAACTTCATCTTCGGATAGGGCTTTTGGCGGATTGCGCAGTGGATCTCTTGTTCCAACCATAGGTGCATCATTTACAAATACTACAGGTAAAATAGTGACAGAGTTAGCAATCAGTTATACTGGAGAACAGTGGAGATTGGGCGCAACAGGTAGAGCTGATCGTTTGGATTTCCAATATAGTACTGATGCATCAAGTTTATCAACCGGGACATGGACGGACTTTAATGCTCTTGATTTTACCGCTCCTATTACATCAGGTTCTACCGGAGCCTTGGATGGTAACAGCTCAGCAAACAGGACTGCAATTTCCTCTATAATTACCGGCTTAAGTATTGCTAATGGGTCCACATTCTGGATTCGCTGGAATGATTTAGATGCTACCGGTGCTGATGATGGTCTGGCAGTGGATGATTTCAGCCTGACATTGAGAACTGAACCCATCCCATATATTTATTCTTGGTCAAATGGTGCTTCTACTGAAGATATCAGTGGGTTAATTGCTGGCGATTATACAGTCACAGTTACTGACACAAATGGTTGTCAGGCTCAAAAAACAGTTTCCATTTCACAACCAACTGCTATATCCGGAACCGCTTCAAAAAAATCATACAATGGTTCGGATTTAAGTTGTGCTACATCAACAGACGGAGCGATCACGGTAACGGCTACGGGCGGTACGGGTACACTGGAGTACAGTATCAACGGTGGTGCGTACCAGTCAAGCAATGTGTTTAGTGGGCTTGGGGCTGGGACCTATACTTTGAGTGTTAAGGATGCGAATGGTTGCACGTATGGGCCATCGGATGTTACGATAACGGCGCCTTCTGCTATTACGGGCAGTGGCTCTGTGACATCAAGCTACAATGGTGCGGATTTAAGTTGTGCTACATCCACTGACGGAGAGATCACGGTAACGGCTACGGGCGGTACGGGTACACTGGAGTACAGTATCAACGGTGGTGCGTACCAGTCAAGCAATGTGTTCAGTGGGCTTGGAGCTGGAACCTATACTTTGAGTGTTAAGGATGCGAATGGTTGCACGTATGGGCCATCGGATGTAACGATAACGGCGCCTGCAATCGATCCAATAACTGGTCCTAATTCAGTCAATACAGACGAAACCATAACCTTGTCAAATGCAAGTCTAGGTGGCGTATGGACAAGCAGTGATGAATCCATTGCGACAGTAGATGCCAATGGCGTTGTTAAAGGAATATCTGTTGGAACGGTTGATATTAAATATACCGTAACAAATGTATCAACATCATGTGTGCTATTCTCAACTGCAACGATATTGGTTAATCTGAATCCCACTCCGGTTACACTCGTTAGCTTTAATGCAACACTCAAAGATGAAAGTCATGCTCTGACTACTTGGAAATCTGTATCAGAGATTAATTTACATCATTATGAAGTAGAGAGAAGTGTTGATGGTATTCATTTTGAATACAGAGGACAGAAGCTTCCGCAGGGATCATCAACTATAGCTGCATCATATAGCTTTGTAGATGAATTGAATGCTCAAGCAGGCATTTACTACTATCGTTTGAAAATTGTAAATAATGACGGGTCCTTCAGTTATTCATCAGTTGTTGTCCTCAAATTAAATGATCCGGTTTTTGCAGCAAAATTCAATGTATATCCGAATCCTTTCATAACCGACTTCAAAATTGAATACAATAGTTTATCAAATCAAAAAGCGACAATTGTCTTAATGAGTGTCGATGGTAAATTAATTGAGCAGCGAACGATAGAGGTTCGTAAAGGAATCAATACAATTCAGATGAATGTTTCTGATAAGTTGTCAAAAGGGATATACCTGCTTGAATTAAAAACAAGTGATCATAATTTTGTCAGACGACTTTATAAGAATTAATTGAATAGCTATGATTTAATAAATATTGGTGAATCAATTTCACTTTGTCCTTTCAAGCAGCGGAGATAGTAAAGTGTTTTCTCTGAAAATGCCTTAAAATAGAATATCAATGAAAAGCAAGGGCCGGTTGTGAAAACAGCCGGCTTCTTATTTGAATGTAATTCTAATGAAGCGATAAATAAGCTGAAGTTAATTGTGCGAAAACGATTGAGTCAATTCTTTTTCCAATTCCAGCATGGAATGCATAATTTTTTTTCTACTTCTTTTTCCTGAGCGTCTTCCAGTTGACAGTAAAAGTCAATGCCAGTAATTTCCTCAACGTGATCAATGGAAACAGCATAATCTTGCAAGGAGCTGCTTGAGGATTCGTTAGGTATGATGAAACCAATGGCTTTAGTTTCTCCATCATGTTGTTCCAAAATGACTTTATAGAAATATGATGGAACGGATACTTCGTTTGGGCCTATTGTCGGAAGGCCTTTTGTCAGAACCGGCCCTGTTGCCACATAAATTTTTTTATAGGCGACAGCCCATTCTCTTACCAGTTCTTCAAGTTTTTTCCAAACTCCTCTGTTGAAGGAAGGCACCTGTGGGCTCATATTGCTGAAGTAAAAAGATTCTCTCATTG
>VERM01000379.1 GCA_018882645.1 Ferruginibacter sp. | reverse complement strand
GATATTGGGTATTCAAATAGCTGAAAACAAGGGTAAAAGAGAGGAAATTAAAAAACAAAAGTTTATTTGGCGTGCGAATGCACTAAATGAATTTATTGATATTGGTATATTGGGTTATATACTAGGGGAACTAAATGATCAAATCTCAAAGGCAAGTGGGTATTTGGGAAAAATCAGTGACAATTCAAAAGAACTTATCATAAATAATTTGACAGTTGGGCAATATCAATATATGAAATTGACCGAAAATCCGCATTCTTCACAACGTAATTGGGTATTTAAGCGGTCCGATTACTTGAATGAATTCGAAAGAATTTGGGAGACTCAGAAGAAATTGTATCCTGAACTTACAGAAGAACTCAAAAAGGAGATAAGAGATGTAACGATATTCTTCCAAAGAAAATTAAAATCTCAAAAACATCTGATTAGCTTATGTGAGTTTGAAGCCAAGCATAGGGCTGCACCAAAATCTTCGCCTGTGTTTCAGCTTTTCAGAATGTTACAGAACATAAATAATATTGAAATTAAATCAGATGCACCATTAGTCATTGATGAGGATGTAAAAAAAGCCATCTTTGAAATACTTTCATATAATGGAACGTTGAAAAATAAAGACTTACTAATCAGTCTGGGAATCAATCACAAGGAATACAAAATTAATTTTGAAAAGATCAATGGTGACTTAACAAAGGCAAACATTTTAAAGGTACTAATAAAAGTATGGGAGAATAGGGGCTATTCAACAGAAGACTTAAGTTATCCCCTACAACAACAAGACGCACATAGGGTATTAAAAGATTTAAATCTGCCATCAAATCTATTAGATTTTGATATTGAATTAAAAGGAAATGCTTTTGACAAGCAGCCATACTATCAATTATGGCATGTACTATACTCCTTAGATGATGATGTAAAAGTGGTGAGTGCATTGACTAAAAATTTTGGATTTACAGAAGAACTAGCAAAAGCTATGTTAAGTGTAAAATTAGAAGCAAACTACGGCAGCTTATCAACAAAAGCTATGCGTAAGATAATTCCTCACTTGGCAGATGGCTTAATCTATAGTGAAGCCTGCGCCATTCCATATAAAACTCATTCCAAATTATCCCTATCAAATGAGCAAAATGATGCAAGACAACTAAAAGAAAAGTTAGATTTAATCAAAAAGAATTCAATCCGAAACCCTGTTGTTGAAAAAGTATTAAACCAAACCATCAATGTGGTAAATGCAATAGTCGCTTCAGAGAAATATGGCAAACCGGATGAAATTAGAATTGAATTAGCAAGGGAGCTTCGGGCAAGTAATGAAGAAAGAGAAATGATGACAAAATCTCTTTCGGTTAACACAAAATTAAATGAACAAGTCAGAGAAATTCTTGAAAAAGATTTCAATCTTACAAGAGTTACCAGAAATGATATTATTCGATATAAATTATGGCAAGAAACCGGTGGAATTTCAATTTATTCAGGTAAGCCAATTCCGGCATCTCAGTTGTTTAGCGGCAAATATGATGTCGACCATATAATTCCGCAAAGCAGACTATTTGATGACTCTTTTTCGAACAAAGTCTTATGTGAAAGAGAGTTAAATAATGAAAAAGACAATCAAACTGCTTTTTCTTATTTGGAACAGAAGTTGAACGCTGCCGATTTTGAGCAATTTATTTTGCGAGTAAAAGAACTTTCAAAATCAAATAAGATCAAATCTACAAAAGCAGATAAATTATTTCTCACAAATGAAAATATACCTGAAAATTTTATTCAACGACAACTCAACGAAACACAATATATTTCAAAAAAAGCAAGAGAAATACTTCTCGATATTTGCAGAAATGTATATACCACTACAGGAAGCATAACCGACAAACTTCGCGAAGACTGGGGGCTGGTGGACATCATGAAAGAATTGAATTTTTCTAAATATCAATTAGCCGGTCTTACTTATGAGGAAAA
Organism: Ferruginibacter sp.; assembly: GCA_018882645.1. Taxonomy (GTDB): domain Bacteria; phylum Bacteroidota; class Bacteroidia; order Chitinophagales; family Chitinophagaceae; genus Ferruginibacter. Next base: position 51 of record VERM01000379.1, on the reverse strand, counting down.
AGGGAAAAATGGAGAGCGTTTATTGAAAATAAAGGATTGGTCAAAGAGAAA
>VERM01000051.1 GCA_018882645.1 Ferruginibacter sp. | reverse complement strand
GTGCAGTGCTTCGTATGACAGTTTTGTGGTAGGTTCAAGTGTAGTTCTTCGATTGAACTTTTGTGCTAAAAATCCGCCACTACGCCAAGCCGCAAACCGTTATAAGCCATTTTAAAGCGACAGAAATCAAATAATTTGACCCAAATATTTTGTAAATTTGAAAAGGATTTAAGGCTGAAAAATATGTTCAACACAATTGAAATAGACAGAAGTAATTTGACAATAATGGGTGTTAAGTTTTCGGACTTAAAAACATTTGAAGGCACCGCAAACGCCATAGGGAGTAATATGTTTGAAGGATTTAAACCCACCCCGGCAGGCATTGAGATCATAAGAGATTATGTTACTGGCAAAATATCACTAACAGAACTTGTGGCATTAGCTAAACAAAAAGCCTATGCCTAATTCTTACAAATACATAGACCCTGATTACACCTACACTGACCCCAAGACAGGACTTTTACGAAACCTACAAAATATAACTGCTTCCGATGTATTGCTCTTTGTTGAGAGTAGTGCTGTAACAAAAAGACTTCAAGAACTTTACGAAAGCCCAATAAAAATCGAGGGCATTGACTGCCTTTTTATTATCCACAGACATTTATTTCAAGACATATACGTATGGGCCGGGAAAAAGCGTATGGTTGAAATTAGCAAAGACGGTAAACAGTTTTTCCCTACTTCATACTTTGACAACGCATTTAAATATATTGACCAGTTAATTGCTGAGTTCAAGAAAATTCCGAATGACAACAAAAAACTCTTAGCCGAGAAATTGGCAGAAATTTTAGACAATGTCAACTATTTACACCCATTCAGAGAAGGAAACGGAAGAACACAAAGAGAGTTTTTAAGGCTGATGGCATCGGAAAAAGACTTGACACTAAACCTCAACCCACCAGTCAAATCAATGAGAAGAAAATTCTAATTAAAGGAGAAATCACTGATATTGAGTTTATCAATTTTTCTAAGTTCAACTAAAAAGTGCAGATTAATTTCGATTCAATAAATAAATCATGAATCACAATTATTTTCCTTACGGATTTCTTATATGGATGTTCATCAAATTTCTTACAGACAAGAGTAAGGAGGTGCCGGAGGTTGATGCTCAAAGGGAACTTGCCTTGCCCGAACACGAAATGAAAATTAAACACCTGTCTAACGGGAGGAGTTTAAATGTTACTGCTTTTCGCTATTATTTACACATGCTGGATCTGGAAGTCACACCTAATATAACTGATGAAATCATAGAAACAGGCGCTTATAAAAGATATCAACTTATCAATAAATTAAATTACGAAGAAGAATGGCCGATTTCTACCAGAGATGTAAAAGCGGCCAGAGCATATTTGCTGGACAGGTGGACCTATATGAAGAGTTTGAATTGATCCAGTTGAATTTTTAATTTATGATGAAATTGAATAATTTTTTGATGAAATCGACTAGTGCGGGTCTTATACCAGAGCCAGATAGGATAATCATTTTCCCGTTGGTATGAGCCGACTCTTAATGGGCATTTCATGTATAGAGCACCTTTAGTGGAAATTTGCTTTTTCCAGCGGTCATAATCATATTGTCTTAAGCAACTCCCTCTCTGATTGATTATTAGCAAGAATAAAGAGTATTCTTCAACCAGCACTACCGCCCATGATGGCAGGATACAGAAGAAAGGATTTTTTTCAGAGAAGGTACGGTTATAATTACTGTAATTGACAAAAAAATGAAATAGATGTTATAGGGATTGTAATTTTTGAAACATGATTATAGTCAGTTTTTCTCCTTGATACATTCCTCAAACTTACTCGTTCAAAAAAGGATTGATTTTTTACCAAGGCAATCAATTAATTTTGTGTAATGTTTAGAATCATTCTCATATTTTTCTTGTTGTCTACCCCAGTCGGTCTGTCCGCACAAAAAAAATGGGATCTCAAATCTTGTGTGGAACATGCTATGCTTAACAACATCGCTGTAAAGCAGAGTGATTTGCAGTCAAAAATCAATGCACTCAACCTTAAGCAAAGCGTTTTATCACAACTGCCCAATTTCAATCTCTCTACTTCCGGAGCATATAACAGCGGTAACAATCAGGATCCCACCACTTTTACAAGAGTTACGCAGACTTATTATTCTGCAGGCGTGCAATTGCAGTCAAGTGCAGACATTTTTAATTTTTTCAGCAAAAGAAATACCGTAGCCGCTAATGAATGGGAATTAATGGCCGCCAAAGCCAATGTGAATAAGGTTAAATACGATGTGGCACTTTCTACAGCCAATGCCTATCTGCAGGTATTGCTGGCCGAGGAGCAAACAAAAATAGCCTCAACACAAATCTTTCAAACAACCACACAACTAAACCGCACAAAAAAACTGGTTGACGCCGGCACCCTTCCCGAACTGAATGTTACACAACTTGAAGCACAGCTGGCTCTCGACAGCGGAAACTATATCGCCTCAAAAGGAAATTTTTCACAGGCAATGCTTTCTCTTAAAGCATTGATGAATATAGATGCCGGAGAGGCTTTTGAGATTGAGACACCTCCGATAGAGGCCATCCCTGTAGATGCCATTGCCGATTTGCAACCGGATTATGTATACAATGAAGCGCTGAAGAATCAGCCTCAGCAATTGGGCAATGAATACAGATTGAAAGCTGCGCAAAAGAGTATTGAAGCGTCTAGGGCTTCCCGATATCCATCGCTTATTGCATTTGCAAGTTTGGGAACCAATTATCTGTACTTTGATAAACGTCCGATTTATGAAAAGATTATTACAGGATATACCTCAACGGGATTGGTGGCCAACGCTGGCGGGGGTGTGCTCTATGATGTTCAAAGTCCTCTGTTTGTCAATGGCAATGTAATTGATTATTTCAAGTCATCTTCTTTTGGAGAGCAGCTGAAAAATAATTTCAGGAAATCATTTGGCTTAAGTTTGAATGTGCCTATTTTCAACGGCTGGAGCAGTTCCGCCAATTATGAAAGGAGCAAGCTGAATCTCGGCAGAATTCAACTGCAAAAAGAGCAGGATAATCAAAAACTTAAGCAGGATATCTATCAGGCTTACAATGCTGCCATGGTAGCGTTGGAGAAAAACAATGCTGCTCTGAAATCGGTACAAGCCAGTGAGAAGGCCTATGAATTTGCAGGTAAACGTTTCAGCATTGGTGCCTTAAGCACCTATGATTATATTGCTACACAAAACACTTTATTAAGAGCAAAGCTCGAATACAGTATCGCTCAGTTTGATTATGTTTTCAAAATGAAAGTCCTTGAATTTTATAAGGGCGCGGGATTAAAGTTGTAATTTTTAAATATCGACAAAACCGAATTTTATGTCTAAGAAAACAAAATGGATCTTATTCATTTCAGTCCTGTTGACTGTCTCCCTGATTGTTCTGGGAAAATTAGGGGTGTTTGGTAAGGATGAGGGCATTAAGATAACGGCGGAGAAAGTACAGCGCCGTACCATCATCGAGCTTGTTAATGCAAGTGGAAAGGTATATCCCGAGATAGAAGTAAAAGTGAGTCCGGATATCAGCGGAGAAATAACGGAACTGACGGTGAAAGAAGGAGATACTGTAAAGAAAGGACAGTTGTTGGCAAAGATTTATGCTGATATATACAGCATTCAAAGAGATCAGGCTTCATCGGGTGTAGATCAAACCAGAGCTCAGCTTGCCAATGCCGAGTCAGCGCTTAGTGCTCTCCTTGCACAAATGGAGCAGGCGCAAAGGAATTACAACATGCAGAAAAAATTATTCGATGAAAAAGTAATCAGCCTGAGCGAATTCAATGTTGCAGATGCTTCATTGAAAACAGCAAAGGCCAATTATGATGCGGCTAAGGAAGGTCTTAAGGGAGGAAAGGCCTCTATTCAGTCTGCACAAGCTAATTATAAAAGAGCTTCTAAAGATTTAGGCAGAACAATGATTGTTTCTCCTATGGACGGAGTGGTCAGTCTGCTCAATGTAAAAAAAGGAGAAAAGGTTGCAGGCAATAGTTTTAATATTGGAACTGAAATCTTACGCATTGCAGATTTGCGTACAATTGAAGTGAGGGTTGATGTGGGAGAGAACGATATTCCTAAAGTAAAGTTGGGAGATAGTGCGGTAGTGGATATTGATGCCTACAGCGATAGAAAGTTCAAGGGTATCGTTACACAAATTGCCAGCAGTAATAATGGAGCGGCTACCCAGAGTGGACTGGCTTCAACCACGACGGATGTAACGCAGTATAAGGTTTACATCAGACTATTACCGGAGAGCTACACTGATTTGTTGAATAAGGGCAGCTTCCCCTTTAAGCCGGGAATGAGCGCCAGTGCGGATATTCAGACCAAAACGGAAAAAAACGTATTGAGTGTTCCTATCAATGCAGTAACTACAAGGGATAAAAATGAACAGATTCAATCAGCAAAGAATAATGATAAAGAAAAGGAGAAGGAGAACGAACAACAAGAACCTACTCCGTCGATGGAAGATCTTGAAGTAGTGGTGTTTGTTGTCAACAAGGATAATAAGGTTAAAAAAGTTTTGGTGAAAACAGGAATACAGGACATTAACTATATTGAAATTAAAGAAGGATTGAAAGAAGGAGAAGAAGTGGTCACGGGTCCTTATGATGTGGTAAGTAAAACGCTCAAGGTTGACGATAAAATTAAAAAGGTAGATAAAAAAGAATTGTTTGAAAAGAAGTAGTCGGCTGCATGGGATGTTCATAATCTTACAATCAGTATTTCTATTGATATTGATTGTATTCTTTTCTAAGCGATCTTCTGCTCAAAAAACAACGTTACAATTCCACATTACCGATCAGCACAATCAAATCATTGAAAACGCTACGGCAACTATCTATCATTTGCCCGACAGCAATCTTCTTATTCGAAATGTAATCCGAAAGGGAACAATAATTGAGGTAAATAAAAACCAGTTGATATTAGCCGAGATATCCGCCTCCGGAAAAATAACCGCGTATAAAAATCTAGTTGTAAGAGATCTTCCCGTTTTTGATACAATAAAATTACAGGATAAAGGTTCGGATTTAACAGCAGTGACAATCGTTTCCAGGAAACCAATCATGACACAGGAAGACGATAAAACCATTGTTGATGCTGCTGCGCTTTCAGTAAGCAGCACCAATGCCTTTGAAGTAATTGAAAAAACGCCTGCTGTAATAATCGATCAGGATGGAAATGTATATTTAAACAGTGCCACACCCGCAACAATTTTTATTAATGGTAGAGAAATGAAGCTGAGCGGTGCAGACCTTTCCGCTCTCCTTAAGAGCCTGCCTGCCAACAGTGTAAACAAAATAGAAATCCTGCGAACACCCTCTGCCAAATACGATGCTGCCAGCAGTGGCGGTATCTTAAATATTGTACTTAAAAAAGGGGTTAAGCTGGGGAGCAGCGGCAGTGCAAATCTTGCTTACTTTCAGGGAGTTTATGGAACATTGACTTCCGGAGTCAATATCAATAAGACTATTGGCAAGGCCAATAACTATATCAGTTACCAATACACGAAGAAAAACAGTTTTGAAAAACTTACATCAGACAGGATTGCCGGAGACGCGCTATTGAAGCAAGAAGCTTATACAACCTATCCTTCTGTTTCCCATTATTTTTCGGCAGGTACAGATGTGGCCATTAATTCAAGATGGAATGCATCATACGACTTCAGATTTACCAACAATCAAAATGAAAGTAACGCCATCAACGATATCGATATCACTCAAATATCAATGCAATCCATTGCCGGCAAAAACAGTTCTCATATCGGCAACAACAACCAGTTCAGCTTTCTTCAAAACATATTCTCTGCCAAATGCAAAATAGACACCTCAGGAAGCGAATGGATATTCAATGCAGAGTATAATTACTTTAAATATCATAATGATCAAACTTATGCAAATCGTTATACACTACCTGTGAGACTGCCTGTCTCCGGAGAAGGAACACTCAACAATGTCAAGCATATCATTTCCCTGCAGTCAGATTTAATATACAAGCTTCCTCATAAGTATACATTTGAAGCCGGATTGAAACTGGGTATGAGTAAAAGCAATAACGAGGCCTTGTATTTCATCGATACCGGAAACAATATCCGAAGAGTAGATCCATTACAAACCAATACCTTTTCTTATAATGAGACTATTGGCGCTGCGTATGTTCAGCTATCGAAAACTTTTTTTGGCTTTACCATAAAACCGGGACTAAGATTTGAAACCACCGATATTGAGGGCCGTCAATCCGTTCCCGGAGACACCTCCTTTTCTTTAAAAAGAGTAGACCTGTTTCCCTATGTTTTTATAAAACACGATTTATTCAAAATATTTGGTCAGCTGCTTACCGGAAATGCTATTTTTAGAAAAAGCATACGAAGGCCTTATTATGAAAGTTTGAATCCTTATCCAAAATATATTGATCAGTATCTTTTTGAAGTAGGGAATCCGGGTCTAAAGCCTCAGTTTACCACCAACTATGAGTTGAGTGTTAATTTCAAAGAATTTCCTGTGCTTGCATTTGGAGTGAATGATACCAGAGATATATTCAGCAATGTCACTTATCAGGATAATGTTTCGAAAGTAGCTTTGCGCACCTTCGATAATTTGGGGAAAAACCGCGAGTATTATTGCAGAATCGTTACCGGTATTCCTCCGGGTGGAAAATATTTTTTTTATCTGGGAGGGATTTATAATTACAATGAATACCGGGGCTTTTATCAAAACAGTCCGCTTAATTACAACCGCGGTAGTTTTACTTTTTTCACTTTTCATGAATTCAAAGCAACCAAAACATTTACAATCAATCTGCAGGCATTCATGCGTACGAGGGGGTTGCAAAATTTATATGAGTTAGAAGATTTCGGAGGTATGACGATATCTGCGAATAAGAGCATACTAAATAAAAAAGCAAATATTATTCTTGCTATAAATGATGTCTTTCGGACGAATTACGTTTCTTTTACTTTAAATCAGGGAGGTGTATTTGCCACCGGTCAGCGGTTTAATGATACGAGGAGGGTGGGACTGACATTTCGTTACAATTTTGGTTTCAAGCCTAAGGAAGAAAAGAAGACAGGATTTGAAGGAATAAATGAGATTAAAGAGAACTAGTTGTTTTTTTTAAAAGATTTTATATTTATGTTTGTGCTTCATCAAAAATATATATTTTATGTATGACAATGAATATATTCAGGAACTTTTTAGCGCATTATTATTCGTCGCCATTTTCATTATTATAATTGCCCTGGTTGTTGGGATCCTTTATTTACTTACCCTGCAGAATCTTCTGAACAGAATAAGTCCGCAAAACAGATCAGTAGATCCTGGAAATGTATGGTTAATGCTGATTCCCTTTTTCAATCTTATATATGCTTTTATATTGTATCCTAAAATAAGCGAATCAGTTGCTAATGAATATGCATCAAGAGGATTGCCTCCACAGGATGATTTCGGGAAATCATTGGGCGTCATAATGCCTATTCTGTCTTTATGTAGTTTTATCCCTTTTTTAGGTGGGCTCGCAGGTATAGCTAACCTTGTCATTTGGATAATTTTCTGGTCTAAAATGTCTGGCTACAAAAAACAATTATCCTAATTTTATTTCTACATAAAAAAGGCTGCCTATCTAACCGAGCAGCCTTTTTTATACAAACATCTTTTCCGCAACAATTACACTTTCCGGTTTGCCTACATCTATAAATTTTCCGCCGGAACAATTGTATCCATAAATAAGATGATCCGCAGCCAGACTCAGGTAAGTGTCTGTAAGTGAAAACTTCCCTCTTTGTGGAATCAGATCAAATACTTCCTGATCAAACACAGATACACAACTGTAAGCCATTTGATGTAAATTCTCTTTGTCAATGGATATTTTCTTTTCTCCTGTCAAATTATTTTCCCAGCCACATAAACGATTTTCCGCATCAAGCAAAAAACAACGGGAAGATTTACGGTTGGTCACGCCGAAAGAAATAAGTGCATTTTTTAAATCATGAAAAGCCAGCAGTTGATCAATCGGCAAATCGGTTAATATATCTGCATTCAGCGTAATGAAAGGCTCATTTGATTTCAATAATCTTCTTGCTTTTAACAGGCCGCCTCCTGTTTCCAGCACTTCATCACTTTCATCGCTGATAATAATATTGCTGCCCCATCCCTTGTTTTTTTCAATCGCTTCGATGATCTGATCGGCAAAATGATGCACGTTTACCACCACCTCTCTAATCCCATACTGCTGCAAATATTCAATATTTCTTTGCAACAGTGATTTACTGTTAACGATGGCGAGAGCCTTCGGATGGCTGTCTGTCCATGGTTTGAAACGAGTGCCTAAGCCGGCAGCAAAAATCATCGCTTTCATAAGTTGATTCTTAGAGTTATTTTTAGTTTAATGCTTCCATTCAAAAGGTCTGGTATAAATCTTTCCTCCAACTTGAATTTTTTCAGACATAACAGATGAACGAAATTTATCTTCATTGTTTTCCAAATAAACAACGTGTCGTAAAACAGCTAAAAGCTCCGCGGATTTTCGATTCGGTGGGAAATATACCTTTACTTTTTTTTCGGGAAAATTCTTTTTTATTGCCTGGATAGTTGGTACCTGATCGCTGTCTGCACTTATTAGCACGAGTGTATCTGCATTGTTGTTAAAACAATCAAGCATCATGCTAATAG
>VERM01000378.1 GCA_018882645.1 Ferruginibacter sp. | reverse complement strand
ACCTATTTTCATACCCAAAGAATTTACACGAAAAATGCTGGATGCATGCGAAGATATTATTACGATCATTCGCAATCCGGAATTCAAACAAATTACAGAAAGAAGCATACCTGCAAACCTACATATTCCTAATGAGGACGATTGTGTGCAGATGATTGTATTTGATTTTGGCATCTGCGAGAACAAGAACGGTGAACTGGAACCTCAGCTGATTGAAATGCAGGGCTTCCCTACCATTTATGGCTTTCAGGCGCATATAGAAACACTTGTGAGAACGTATGCAGACATACCAGAAAACTTCGATGCCTATTTGAACGGATACAATAATGAAAGTTATATTCAACTGCTCAAAGAGCTCATAGTGGAAAATGAGAATCCGGAGAATGTAATCCTGCTGGAAATTTATCCTGAAGAACAAAAAACCATCATCGACTTCCGTTGTACAGAAAAACTTCTGGGAATCAAAGCGGTATGTGTCACTAAAATATATGCCAAAGAAAATAAATTGTATTACCGTGAAGGCGAAAAAGAAATTCTTATAAAAAGAATCTTTAACCGGCTCATTTTCGATGATCTCGAACAGCAAAATGTAAAAGACATCATCGACCTTACAAAACCTTACGAGGTTCAATGGGTGCCCCATCCCAACTGGTTTTATCGCATCAGTAAATATACACTGCCGTTCATTCAAAATCAATTCGTGCCAGAGACCTTCTTCCTGAATGAAGTAAAAGCTCCTTTAAACCTGGATGAATATGTGCTCAAACCCTTATTCTCATTTGCAGGAATGGGCGTAATCATAGATGTAACACAAGAAGATATCGACAAGATTAAAGACCCGCAAAACTGGATTTTACAGAAAAAAGTACATTATGCGGATGTGATTGAAACACCGGATGGAAAAGCCAAAGCGGAAATTCGTTTATTTTACTTTTGGAAAAAAGAGTGGGATAAACCGAAAGCCGTTTTCAATCTGGCCAGACTGAGCAAAGGAAAGATGATTGGAACCAGATACAATAAAGACAAGAAATGGGTTGGCGGCTCCATCGCATTCTTTGAAAAAGAATAACGTCCAATACCAGCTATTCTACTGCGTTGAAAAAATTATACTCTATTCGTATCAGGAAATTTCTGGGCATGGTTCTGGACAAATCATTGATGATGGGGAAACGATATCCCAGGTCAATTCGCATTTTACTCTGAATGATGAATTGAAGGGAAGGCGCCAGATCCATAAAGTTTTTTTTCGTGTTGATATTGCTCTGCCCCAATACCTCAAGCATGCCATTGATGTTTAGCTGTTTATAACTGATATACTCTTTTGGAATTAATAATTTACCAAATGAAAAATTATATGAAACCGCTGCACGTCGCCTGTCGCCATATATAAATTTATTATCCAGATTGTCTGTGGCATATAAGAAAGACAGTCCTGAAGATAAGGCCACTCTGTTTCTGAGTATGGTTTGAACTATTCCCGCTTCATACCCGCTGTTGTACCCATTCAAATCAATGGCTTCCTGATGAATCGGATTTTTATTCATTGCCACACGCGTAAAAGCAGACATGCGTACATGGCTGTGAACATCATCCATACTGATGAGGCGACATTTCGCATAAAGCGCACCGCCATTGAATGCAAAAGATTTATTGAAATCGGTAAAAAAGCCTTCTGCATGCAACATGAAATCCCTGGAAAATCCGTACATGATCTCAGGAGTAAACATGATCGTATTGTGCACAGGATTCTTATCCGTCATCACCGTACTGCCTGCACGAATACCAATGGTTTTAGAGGGCATATTGCTGGCAGGCTCACTGTATACAAATAACTCCTGCGCTTTTACCGGATGCAAAAAAAATGCAAGCAGCAGTATGAACAAAACTCTGATCATTATTTACCGGAAAAAAGGATTATCAAATAGTGATGTGATAGATACGTGAGCCGGAATGCTTGACTTTTTTATCACAGCAACTTCCCATCACTCCTGTCTTATAACACTCCATAGTAGTGTAA
>VERM01000050.1 GCA_018882645.1 Ferruginibacter sp. | reverse complement strand
GTCATGAATGGGCTCATATCATAGTTTTTCAGATAGCCCAATGAATATAAAGCCAGTACCGGACTTGTTGTAGTATCAGCGAATTGGCTGGCATAATCAATGAAATCCTGTTGAAGCGAATCCATTTTTAAGGATTCGATCTCAAATTGTTTTTGGTCATTTGCATTTTTTAAAGAATCCAAATCTTTGAATTTGATCTGTAGTGCAGTCCCCTTTTTTTCTACCTGACTCATAAACGTTTTTAAACTAAGATTGACAGGGGTATTAACAGAAAAGCCTTCTAAAGAAAGCTTGTTCACATCTGCATTTAGTTTAATTTCATTTATATCATTTACCAAGAAATAGGCTGCCTGATTTTTTTCAAGCCTGATTACATATAAACCTTCCTCATCTGCAATTCCTTTTAATTTGAATTGTCCGTTTGTGATTTTTCCGCTATCTACCATTTTAATGTCTTGTGTAGAAAAAAACAATTGTTCCAGATAGACTTTTTGCTCCTTCGCATTTTCAATATTTCCGGATACAGTGAATTCGTTATTGTTCTTTTTCCCCTTACATGATATCATTGTCATGACAACAGTTAAGACATACATTAATTTTCGAACAGACATATATGGTTGATTTAATTGTTTAGTTTTATACTCAAGATTCGGGTAACCTCCTGCATATCCGCTTTACCTTTGCTTCGTTTTTTCACTTCTCCCGCGAACAGGCCTAATAACCCTTTTTTTCCGGATTTGTATTCTTTCACTTTTTCCGGCATGGATGCGAGTGCTTCATTTATCCATTGCTCAATCGCGCTGCTGTCTTTTTCTTGTATAAGATTCAATGCCTGTGAAGCTTCCATTGCATTCTGATTGGGGTTTGCAATCAGCGAATGAAGGATTTTTGTTGAGGCATTATTGAAGTTGATCTGACCGGCTTCAGTAAGATCAATCAATTCTGCTAATTTTTTTTCATTCAACGGGAAGTCGACTATACTTATTTTTTCTTCGTTACAATATTCTTTAACAGGGCCGATGATCCAGTTGGCAATGGCTTTGTAATGATGACTGTGATTGAGCATGTTGTCAAAAAAAGATACGGTTTCTTTGTCGGCAGAAATCAAAGACGCATCATATTCGGATAAGTTGTAAGCTGAAATGTACTTTTGCTTAAGCTGTTCGGGTAATGGCGGCAGTGCATTTTTTATTTGTTCAATAAATTCGTCACTGATTTGAAAAGGGGGTAAATCAGGTTCGGGAAAATATCGATAGTCTTCAGATTCTTCCTTACTCCGCAATGAAAAGGTTACATTCTTATCGGCATCATAGCTTCTGGTTTCCTGCACAATGATTTGATTCTTTTCAACAAGTTCAATCAACCGTTCTTTCTCTATTTCAATGGCCTTTTTCACATTTCTGATGCTGTTGAGATTTTTCACTTCTACCCTTTTTCCAAGCGTTTTTTCTCCCTTTAAGCGAATCGAAATATTCGCATCACATCGCATGCTGCCTTCTTCCATATTCCCATCGCACACATCAATCCAGCGTATAATCTTTCTCAGTTCAGTTAAAAATAAAAACGCCTCTTCTGAACTGTGGATGACAGGCTCAGTAACAATTTCAACCAATGGCACACCTGCTCTGTTAAGGTCAACACAAGTATAATATTCATCTACATCATGTATGCTCTTGCCGGCATCTTCCTCTAAATGAATTCTGTTGAGCAGTATTTCTCTTTCACCAGCTTCGGTAATGACAGTTATATATCCGCCTTTACAAATAGGTGCCGTATGCTGACTGACCTGATAGCCTTTGGGAAGATCGGGGTAGAAATAATTTTTTCTGGCAAAGTAATTATGTCGTTCTATTTCGCAATGGAGAACGGTTCCCAGTTTTACCGCCAGCTCAATAGCCTTTTTATTGATTTTGGGCAATGTTCCGGGATGCGCAAGAGAAATGGGACTGACCTGAGTATTGGGGTCTGCTCCGAAGGTGGTGCTGTCGCTGCAAAACAGTTTGCTTTGAGTAGACAACTGGGCATGTACTTCAAGACCTACAACAAGCTCATATTTTTCCAAATGATTCACGGGGCAAAAGTACTACAAACAATCCGCACAATTACCATCCCAGCACCCAGGCAAAAATCAATGGGGCAACAATAGTGGCATCACTTTCTACAATAAACTTAGGCGTATTTACATCCAGCTTTCCCCAGGTAATTTTTTCATTCGGAACGGCACCGGAGTAGGATCCGTAAGATGTAGTGGAATCGCTGATCTGACAGAAATAGCTCCAGAAAGGGACGTCATGCCATTCCAGATCCTGATACATCATGGGAACCACACATATGGGAAAATCTCCCGCTATGCCCCCTCCGATTTGGAAGAAGCCAACACCTTTTCCGGCAGAATTCAATCTGTACCAGTCGGCCAGCCATACCATATATTCAATGCCACTTTTCATGGTGGAGGACTTTAATTCATTTTTTATGACATAAGAAGCAAAAATATTACCCATGGTGCTGTCTTCCCATCCGGGAACGACAATAGGAATATTCTTTTCAGCAGCCGCAAGCATCCAGCTGTTTTTAGGATCTATTTCATAATATTCTTCCAATACTCCGCTCAATAACATTTTGTACATAAACTCATGAGGAAAATATCTTTCTCCCTTGTCATCGGCGTCTTTCCATATTTTATGAATGTGTTTTTGCAAACGACGGAAGGCTTCTTCTTCAGGAATACAGGTATCGGTGACCCGGTTGAAGTGATTTTCCAGCAAATCCCATTCGTCCTGCGGACTCAAATCACGGTAATTGGGAACCCTCTTGTAATGGCTGTGTGCCACGAGATTCATGATGTCCTCTTCCAGATTGGCACCGGTGCAACTGATAATGGCTACCTTATCCTGACGAATCATTTCAGCAAAACTTAACCCCAATTCGGCAGTGCTCATAGCTCCGGCAAGCGTAACCATCATTTTTCCACCTTCCAGCAGATGGGCTTCGTATCCCTTTGCGGCATCCATAAGGGCTGCAGCATTGAAATGTCTGTAATGGTGTTGAATGTATTGAGAAACGGGTCCTTTATGCATAATGTAATTATTGGTTGGCAAAAGTAAGTTTTTTGATTGTTTTAACAAGGCCAAAGGATTTTGGGCATGTCGTTTGCAACAATAACATTGGTAACTCAGATGATAGATTTTTCATAAGCAGTTAGTTTTGGTAAACCGGCCTCCGTTTCTACGGGGGCTTCTTTGTAAATGGAAAACATTCAATATCCAATAATGAATGTAAAAGTTTCTGGGGTTAACGACTTTTACATTTGATATTTTCCATTTCTTGTTTCATAGGCATTAACTTTACGCCAAATTTTCCAATTTGGCAACTTCAGCAGAAAAAAGAACCCATTTTCTCAACAAAATCAGAAGGGCAAAGGGTAGTGACAGAGCCGAGATGAGCTTCATAGATCATCTGGAAGCATTGCGCTGGCACATCATCCGGGCATTGTTGGTTTGGCTGGTTGCGGCCATTGCCATTTTTGTGAGGATAGATTGGATTTTTGATAATATTATTTATGCCCCTGCAAATAATAATTTTATCACCTATGGATTTCTGTGTCGACTCAGTCATTGGTTACATATCGGTGATTCTCTTTGTATGCCGGCAGTCAATATTCCCTTGCAGGGCAACACAATAAGCGGGCCATTTATGTCCGCATTGTCTATTTCCATGATAGGCGGTATTGTGATTGCATTTCCTTATTTAATCTGGGAGTTGTGGCGATTTATAAAGCCTGCATTGTCTCCAAAAGAATTAAAATATTCAAGAGGAAGTATTTTCTGGGTTTCATTTTGTTTTTTTTGCGGAGCTGCTTTCGGCTATTATTTGCTGGCACCTTTTACTTTTAATTTTCTGGCCAATTTTACTTTGGGTACTGTTGGCGCATATAAATACATGCCCACACTTGATGACTATATTGACTCACTCAATAACATTATTCTGGGTTGTGGTATTGCATTTGAATTGCCTATTTTGGCTTATGTACTCGCCAAAATTGGATTCATCTCTGCTTCGTTTCTGAAAAAATACCGGAAGTACGCATTTGTAATCATACTTATTCTTGCGGCTATCATTACGCCTTCTCCGGATTGGACCAGCCAGGTAATTGTGGCAATTCCGCTGTTGTTGTTGTATGAAATCAGTATCGTATTGGTGAAGCGCGTAGATAAAAAAGCGGAACAGAACGAAAAAGAATGGAGTTGATTTTATATTTTACATTACCCAAAAATAAACCAACTGAGATAAATTTATGAAAACGATTGCTATTGGATCTGATCATGCAGGTTATGAATTGAAAAAACGATTGATCAATTATCTTGAATCAAATAACAGCTCTGTAAAAGACTTTGGCGCTCACAGCAGCGATTCGGTTGATTATCCCGATGTTGCGCATCCGCTTGCTATCGCAGTTGAAAAAGGAGAGCATGCATTTGGGATTCTTATTTGCGGAAGTGCCAACGGAGTGGCCATAACAGCCAATAAGCATCAGGGCGTTCGCGCGGCCATCTGCTGGAGCCAAGAGTTGGCAGCTTTGGCACGTCAGCACAATGATGCCAATATACTATGCATACCTGCACGATTTATCAGTGAAGACACAGCTATAAAAATGGCAGAAGTTTTTATGAACACAGCATTTGAGGGTGGCCGACATGCTGCGAGGGTTGGTAAAATTGCGTGTTAGAAATGTAAAATCTAAAAGAGTAGAAATCCCCCCGATTAACATTCAGTGTTTTACATTTTCAGCAAATTTTTCACCTTCTCAATCGCCTCTCCAAATTTCCCCGGCTCCTGTCCTCCGGCAGTTGCCAGTGTTTTCTGTCCGCCACCACCGCCATTGATGAGCGGCCCTACTATTTCTTTGATGATTTTGGAGGCGTCCAGATTTTTAACTTTGGCAACCGTTTCACACATACTGATTGCTGCATGGGCCTTCCCGCCGATATTTGCGCACAGTAGAATCATGTGGTCATGAATGTGGTTTTTGAAGTCTATGCATAGTTTTTTTAAAGCATCCGCATTGGGTACTTCAACGATCTCGCCGATAAAACTCACGTTATTGATGATTTCATCCTTCTGCATCAATTCATTTCGGATACCCACCAATTGGCGCGCTTCCAGTGATTCTATCCTTTTCGCCAAGAGACTATTTTCTGTTTGTAAATTTTCAATTGACTTTAAGATATCTTTTGGATTTTTAAATTGTTCTTTTATGACTTTAAGCTGATCAAGTTGTTCATGAATCAGTAGTTCGGCTGCATATCCTGCAACAGCTTCAATTCTTCTTACGCCTGCCGCAACAGCACTTTCACTCTTTATTTTGAAAAAACCTATTTCTCCGGTATATCCCACATGAGTGCCGCCACAGAGTTCTATGGAATAAGATGGATCCATTACAACCACACGAACGATATCGCCGTATTTTTCTCCAAACAATGCCATGGCGCCCAGCGCAATGGCTTCCTCTTTGGGCATCTGCTTTATCACTACGGGGATGTTTTCTCTTATTTTTTCATTTACCTTTTTTTCCACCGCGGCTATTTCGTTTTCTGTGAGTTTGGTAAAATGAGAAAAGTCAAAACGCAGTTGAAGTTCATTTACCATACTTCCTTTTTGTGCAACGTGATTTCCCAGCACCTCTCTCAGTGCAGCATGCATCAGATGGGTGGCACTGTGATGAACAGTGATGCATTTTCTGTTTTTTTGATTAACCGTTGCCGTTATTTCACCTTCCAGCTCCACAGGAATTTGTTCTGCGAAATGAATGATTAAATCATTTTCTTTTTTTGTATCAATTATCTGTATGTCTGAATTTGAAAGCGAAAGCATCCCGGTATCGCCAATTTGTCCGCCACTTTCAGCATAAAAGGGAGTAGACTCCAGCACCAGTTGATACAATTCTTTCCCTTTTCCTTTTACCTTTCTGTATTTAAGTATGCGTGTTTTTAATTCAGTAACATCATATCCTGCAAAACCTTTGCTCTCCGCTTCATATAATATTTCCCAGTCTCCCGTATCCAGTGAAGTTGCAGCTCTGCTGCGTTCTTTTTGTATTTTCATTTCTTTTTCAAAACCCTTTTCATCAACTGTTAGGTTGTTTTCCTGAGCGATCAAACGGGTAAGATCAATCGGGAAACCATAGGTGTCCAATAATTCAAAAGCATCTGTTCCGCTGATCATATTACCAGATTGTGCATGTGCAGCAGATATAACAATCTCCATTTTCTTCAAACCTTTATCAAGTGTTCGTAAAAATGCATCTTCTTCTTCTTTGATAACTTTCGTCACAAAATCCTGTTGCTGGTTCAGTTCAGGAAAAACATTTTCGAATTGTTTTGCTATGAGCGGCAATAGCTGAAACAATAAAGGTTGTTTATAATCCAGGTAGGAGTAATAATAACGTACGGCCCTTCTTAAGATTCTTCTGATGACATATCCGGCACCGTTATTGGACGGGAGCTGTCCGTCGGCAATGGTAAACGCAATGGCTCTGATATGATCTGCAATAACTCTAAAAGCAATACTTTGTTTATCGTCAGATGCGGTATATTTTTTTTCAGTCAGAACTTCTGTTTTCGCAATGGTTCCGGAGAAAAGATCTGTATCGTAATTGGATTTTTTTTGCTGTATAACACGTACCAATCGCTCCAAACCCATGCCGGTGTCTACATGTTTTGACGCAAGTGGTTCAAGGCTGCCATCTTTTTTTCGGTTATATTGAATAAAAACGTTGTTCCATATTTCAATGACCTGTGGATGATCTTTATTGACCAGTTGCTGTCCGGGTATTTTTGCTCTTTCATCATCCGGCCTTAAATCAACATGGATTTCACTGCAGGGTCCGCAAGGGCCCGTTTCGCCCATCTCCCAAAAATTGTCTTTTTTTTCTCCAAATACAATTTGATCTTCCGGTAATAATTTTTTCCATTTATTTAATGCAATGGAGGAGGGAGGAATTCCTTCGGCTTCATCTCCTTTAAATACGGATGCATAGAGACGGTCTTTGGGCAGTTTATATACTTCTGTTAGCAATTCCCAGCTCCATTCAATGGCTTCGTCTTTAAAATAATCTCCAAAACTCCAGTTGCCCAACATCTCAAACATGGTATGATGGTAGGTATCCACACCCACTTCTTCAAGGTCATTATGCTTTCCGCTAACCCGAAGACATTTTTGTGTATCAGCCACTCGTAGATGGGGTGCCTTTTTATTTCCCAAAAAATAATCTTTAAACTGGTTCATACCTGCGTTGGTAAAAAGAAGTGTGGGATCATCTTTCACGACAATCGGAGCCGATGGAACAATCAGATGTTCTTTTGATTTAAAAAAATCTAAAAAATGTTGTCTTATTTCGGCAGCCGTCATCATATGTTCTTTTGTTTGTGTGGATGTTGTATTATAGACAATTGGTTATATTTGTATTACTGACTGTTTAATGAATACAATACAAAATTGCGATGCAATTTAATGATTAAGCATGATTTATTTAGGCACCATATTGGGTTTTGATTACCATGAAAAAAATTAAATATTACTTTAATACACATACGCTCAAGTATGAAAAATATAAAACTCCGTTAAGGGTTAAACTCTTGCGTTTTTTTGGGTTGATTTCCATGCTTATTGTAAGTTCTGCCATTGTGATTTACTTATACAATCGTTTTTTTCCTAAGCCCGGTGAATTAGAGGCTAGAAAAAAGTATAATCTTCTTAAAGAAAATTTTGATCAAGTCAACAGCAGAGTAAAAGAAATAGAAGGGCAGATGATAGCCCTTGAGCAAAGAGATAATGAAGTGTACCGATCAATTTTTGAGGCCAATCCGGTTCCGGATAGTGCACGTGCAAAAATAATTGAGCAAAGAAAGGGCGCAGAGCAATTGAAACAAATGAGTGATCTGGAAATCTCAAAAGACATCCATAATCAGCTCAATAATATCCAGGCAAGAATTAAATACCAGTTTGAAAGTTATGAGAATATAGCCGTTCTGATTAAAAACCAGGATCAGAAACTGTCTTGTATTCCTGCCATTCAGCCGGTAAGCAACAAACAGCTCAATAGGATAGCCAGTGGTTTTGGTATGCGTGTAGATCCGGTATACGGAACGCCTAAAATGCACAAGGGGCTTGATTTTGCAGCGCCGCAGGGAACGCCAATCTATGCTACCGGAGATGGCGTTGTGTCATTGTCTGCCTATTCGGAGAATGGATACGGGAATCATGTAATCATTAATCATGGGTATGGCTATGAAACCTTATACGGTCACATGGTTAAAGCAAATGTTCAGAATGGCCAACAGGTTAAAAGAGGGCAAATTATTGGATGGGTAGGCAGCACGGGGAAAAGTACCGGTCCTCATTGTCATTACGAAGTTCATGTAAACAATCAACATGTCGATCCTGTTTACTTTTTTTATAACGATTTGAATCCGGATGAGTATGACCGAATTTTGAAGATTGCTGCTACTGGAAGTGCAAAAAGTTTTGATTAACTTTAAAAAAGTAAAAAGTCAAAATTAAAAATGCCTTTTTAACTTTTAAAATAAAAATCCATATGAAACTCAAACAAGCTGCATTTGATTTTGATTTCACTCCAGATGAAAATTCATCCAAGGTAGAAACTCCTTCCTCTTTTCAGAAACCTGTTGAGATTAACCACACTCCAATTGATGTAGATATAGT
>VERM01000377.1 GCA_018882645.1 Ferruginibacter sp. | reverse complement strand
GCCTTATGTTTAAGTACAGACAACTTTTTTTTATTCCTAGTTTTTATCTTTTGGTGACATTTTCTGTCGCCTATCTTCTTTATTGGGCAGGTATCGTAAAATGGGAACAGCCTCCTTTTGAACTGCATTTCTGGTGCTGGCTAACCATACTAATGTCGCTATTCAGCGTTATATCATCTTCAAAACGCTATAATAAACTGATAAATGATGATGGGTTTAAAAAATCGACCGAATCCGTTTCTTTTCTAAACAGCAAGACAAAATGGTTAATCTTCTTATCGATAACAACTTTGGGTGTTTTGGGTATTGTCAAATATGTTTTAGACTATTCGAGCTATCTGGGAGCTTTTGGAATATTTTACAGTATATTCACAGAGGATGCGGGTCAGTTGAGATCAATGGCTGAAAATGTAGAGAGTCTTGGAACCCAATTGTCCTATTTTTCATGGATTTCCGCATTTATCATCACCATTGATGTTTCATCGCGTAAAGTCAGCAAATGGTGGTTGTTTTTTGTTTTCATCATCATTATCCTTAATTCAATTTTTCTCGACAGAACAAGGCCGGTATGGCTGATTTTCACTTGTGCACTTTGTTATTTTCTGGTAAGATATCATTTGTATCTAAGAAGAACCATTATATCAGTAACGGTGGGAATCATCGCTTTTTTCCTCTCCATCTTTATTGCAATTGGAAGTCTTCTGGGAAAGGTAGCCGGTGATGACAACTATATTACGGTTGATTTGCCCTCATGGACACAGCCTGTTTTTTTGTATCTAACCAGTTCTTTTGCATATTTGGGAAGATTGTTTTATTACGACAATCCTGTATCTTATAACCCTGAAAGAGTAACGTATCCGTTACAGAAGATTTTAGCTAAATCTCAATTGGTAAATGAGCCGCCGAGTCAGATTTTGGAGTTTTACAGTGTACCCATGTTAACGAATGTGGGGTCTTTTCTGGAGCCTTTTTTGCAGGACGGAGGAAGGTTGTTTTTATTTGTTGGCATACTTATTCACACAATTTTATTTGACTGGATGTCTTTTAAATTGATGAAAAGAATTTCAGTATATAGCATCATTGCGATTGCCACGCTTTGTTTTGTCAACTTCATTGCATTTTTTGTGCCAAAAATCACTTCAACGGCAACCTGGTTTATTTTGTTTTTCTCTTTGCTGCTGCTTCTGATGGAAAAATATCTTATTGGTAAAAGCAGGATGCCCAATCCGAAAAACAATTACTGAACGATGCTGTTATCATCTGAGCTAATCAACCCTGTTATTTATATCTTTTTTCACAGCTTTAAATTTATTGTTGAGGCTTTTGTTTTTTTCTGTACTGTTAGCAATTTTAAGTTCATCATCTATCAAAATGCCGTCATCGACATTTGAGATTGTATTTTTTTTGCAAAGGTTATTTTTTGCAGTAAGTTTATTTTCAAAGGTCAAACCGAAATTATATTGTGTGCTGTTATTCGCTACGACTTTTATTCCGGTTTGTTTTGGATTGCCGTTGCCCTGTATGAAATTGTTTTCAATAATATTGTTGTTGGCGCCGTGAGAAACTCTTATTCCTGTTTTATCGAAATTGGTAACGGTATTATTAATGATGCGGTTGAAGTTGCAGTTGACATACGATTTTATTCCATCGCCCTCCACACCCAGAATACCATCTACGATATTGCCTGAAATGATGTTGTAATTACAATCGTATGCCAGATGGATGGCTGTTGATCCTGATTTTGATACTTTGTTTTTTATAATCTGATTACTGTCTGAACAGGATGTAATAATTATCCCTCTGCAACTGCAATCTGACACTTTGTTTCCACTCAAAACATTAAAGGATGCATTAGAGAGCGAAATTCCGTGAGAACCTCCATAAATGGTATTGTTGATGATCTTATTGTTTTTGGTTTTTGAAAAAAAATAATCATTACTTTTTCTGTCCAGATAAATAGATGCGCCGTTATTATTGGATCCGATGTAAGAAGAAAGTTCGATTCCTATACAGGACTCATT
>VERM01000049.1 GCA_018882645.1 Ferruginibacter sp. | reverse complement strand
GATTATAACAATGTATGCCAGCAGTCAAAACCGGGCTAAGATGAAATAGGGCTCCCATCTCAAAATTCAGCATCAGTGATGTTTTGCTGTTGATTGTCTTTTCTGTAAACCCATTGAACTGAATACCCAGATCTACCTTGTCTGAAAGTCTTTTAGCTATTGCCAGTCCGAAAAAAGATTCACGGAAATAATCAAATCCGAAATGATTGACTATAACACCAACATTCAAGGAGGAGAAATTCATACAAGCAGCCAGTTGGTGAGTAGAAAGACTCCGAAGCATAAAACGTTGCTCAGAAAAAATTCCCACCTGAGATTCTTTCATTCCGGCAAGGGCTGCCTGGTTTCTTACAAATGAAAACACATCTTTCTGAGAATGACTGTATGCAACTAATGATTCATTTGGCATCGTTATTTTACTTCTGAAATGCTGAGCAAACAAAGGATTGCCAATGAAAACAAAAAAAAATATTATAATTGAATATATTTTCACATTACTTATTTAAGAATGCAAAATATCCAAACCTTCAATTTTTAGAAGGATGTAAAACACCGAAATATAAAGTTATTTAACAGGTCGGAAAGGAGATAAAAACGACAAAATCATTTTACTTAACTAATTTTGCAGCAGCAAAAATTTTTACTGTTCAATTCGGAATAAAACATCATGCAACTGTTAGACGGGAAGAAAGTATCACAAGCAGTAAAGCTGGAACTAAAAGGCCAAGTAGCTGCATTAATTGATTCCAATAAAAGAGCACCGCATCTTGCAGCAATTCTGGTAGGTTCCAATGGCGCCAGCGAAACATATGTTGCAAGTAAAATCAAAAATTGTGAAGAAATAGGGTTTAAAAGTTCTCTTTTCCGCTTCAGCGAAAATGTTGAGGAAAATGAATTATTGGAAACCATAAAGAAACTGAATGTTGATGAAAGTATCGACGGTATTCTTGTGCAGCTGCCCCTGCCCAAACACATCAAAGAATCAAGTGTAATCAATTTAATCAATCCTAATAAAGACGTTGACGGATTTCACCCGGTGAGTACCGGAAAAATGACTCTGGGTTTACCATCTTTTATCCCGGCAACGCCTTACGGAATCATGCTGATGCTGGAGCATTACAATATTGAAACTTCCGGGAAAAACGCAGTCGTCATAGGCAGAAGCAATATTGTAGGAAGACCTATGAGTATTTTATTGAGTCAAGATAGGGAATATGGAAACTGCACGGTAACGGTATGCCATAGCCGAACTAAAAATCTTAAAGAAAAATGCCTCGAGGCCGACATAGTTATTGCAGCACTGGGAAAGCCCGGCTTTCTCACCGCAGACATGGTGAAAGAAAATGCGGTTGTGATAGATGTGGGTATCACCAGAGTTGCTGACCAAACAAAAAAAACAGGCTTTTCCATAAAAGGTGATGTTGATTTTGAAAATGTTGCCTCCAAATGCAGCTTCATCACACCCGTACCCGGAGGAGTAGGACTGATGACGATAGCGGCTTTATTAAAAAATACCTATGAGGCATATCTGACTCATTTGAAATAACTATAACCATACCATTCCAAACAGATTGTCAATAAAACAAAATGATATCGAGCAAGTGCTTCCTGTAATGGAACATTTCTATACCATTCAGGGAGAAGGCTTTCATCAGGGGCGAGCGGCCTACTTTATCAGATTGGGAGGATGTGATGTAGGTTGCGTATGGTGTGATGTCAAAGAAAGCTGGGATGCAGAAAACCATCCAAAATTATCTGTGAATGAGATTATTCATATCATTGAAGAGAATCAAAATCAAATAAACGGAAAAAATGCAAAGCCGATTATTGTCATTACCGGCGGTGAACCGCTGATGCATAATCTGGATGAACTTACATTTGGCTTGAATCAAAAAGGGTATCAAACAAATATTGAAACATCGGGATCTCATCCCCTCAGCGGAAAATGGAACTGGATTTGCCTCTCTCCTAAAAAATTCAAATCCCCTCTGCCTGAAATACTGCCAACAGCAAACGAATTGAAAATTGTGATTTATAATCAATCTGATTTTGAATGGGCAGAAAAATACGCCTCCCTAGTACATAAGGATTGTAAACTCTACCTTCAGCCTGAATGGGGAAAATCCAATATTATGATGCCATTGATTATAGATTATATACATCAACATCCCGAATGGGAGCTGTCTCTGCAAATACACAAATACATTCAGGTCCCCTGAGTTAGCCTTTACAATTTTTACAAAACATTCACAGCAGAAGGGGTTAGCTTCTTCTTTTTTTACAATATCTTCATTACATAAAAATCATGCAATGCCGAAAATTATACCCATCTATCGTCAACTATTTATTCTGCTATTAGCCTTTGTATTTACAAATAAAAGTTCTTACTGCCAATGGTATGATCCGGAGAAAGTGAATAAAAAAGCCAAACGAATTTATGAAGAGGCCTATGATTTGGCCGAAAACAATCAATATAGAGATGCCATAGCAAAAATTGGTAAAGCTATAAAAATTGAACCCGATTATGTAGAAGCTTTTTTATCTATGGGCAGCATTTATGCCGAATTGAAGAAATATGACTCCTCTGTAATGTATTATGAAAAAGCATTCACACTGGATCCGAAATTCTCATTCAATTACCACCTCCCCTATTCAATTTCATTGGCGGGTATGGGAGAATTTGAAAAAGCGGCTCTAGCCATTGACAGCTTCATTCAAACTCCGGGATTGAATGAACAGAGTAAACAGGCAGCCTCATATCGTAAATCCACATTCGATTTTGCAATAAACTATAAAAAACAAAACAAAGACAACTATTACTTCAATCCGGTCAATGTGGGCTCCGGAATAAACAGTGATTATTCAGAATATTTTCCTTGTTTGACTATTGACAGAAAAAAAATGATTTTTACAAGAAGAGTTTCACGAAACGAAGACTTTTATGTGAGTGATTGGATCAATGGAAAATGGAGTGAAGCAAAGGCAGTAGAAGGCGACATCAATACTGCCGACAATGAAGGCGCTCAAACCATATCTCAGGATGGGGACTGTATTATTTTCACTGGTTGTAATTATCAACAAGGTTTCGGAAGCTGCGACCTCTACATATCTTACCGCCTCAAAAACGGCAATTGGACGGAAGCCTTTAATTTAGGAAACAAAGTAAATACCGAAGCCTGGGAGGCTCAACCCTCTCTATCCCCAGACAAAAGAGACTTGTATTTTTGCAGCAATCGTAAAGGAGGATATGGCGGGTATGACATTTGGGTTTCTCATGTTCAGGCGGATGGCACATGGGGACGTCCGGAGAATTTAGGACCCATAATCAATACGTCAGGAAACGAATATTCTCCATTCATTCATTCAGACAATCAAACATTTTACTTCAACAGCAACAAACATCAGGGTTATGGCAAGCTTGATATTTTTATGTCAAAGAAAACGAATGAAGAAAACTGGACAACTCCATTCAATCTTGGATATCCTATAAATTCCATTGATGACGAAGGAACTTTATACGTGGCTTCTGACGGAAAAACGGCTTACTATTCAAGTAGCAGAAACAGCAATGACAATAAACTTGACATTTATCAGATAGAGTTGAACAGGAATGTGACAGCGACCAGAACACTTTGGATTCAAGGAAAAGTAACCGATAAAAAAACAAATGCAGGATTACCTTCTTCTGTTGAACTGACTGAGATCAATACCGGGAGAACAATATCATTATTGCAAACGGATGAAGATGGCCATTATCTCGCAGTTTTACCTGAAGGAAAAGATTATATTTTCAATGTAAACCGAAAGGGCTATTTGTTTTATTCTGATCATTTCTCCATACCCGTTAACAGCATTGATTCGTTCTATACATTAAATATTCCGTTACAGCCTATAGAGGCGGGCGCATCCGTGGTTTTAAAGAATATCTTTTTTGACAATAATAAATTTTCATTACAACCTTCATCATTGATTGAACTAGACAACCTTGTAAAGCTGTTGAATGATAACCCTAAACTGATTCTGCAAATTAGCGGACATACCGATAATGTTGGAAAGAAAAATGCAAATCTGTTATTGAGTATAAACAGAGCCAAGTCCGTTGTCAATTACCTCACTTCAAAGGGAATAAAAAAAGAAAGACTGGTTCCAAAAGGATTTGGCGATGAAAAGCCGGTAGCTTCAAACGATACCGAACATGGGAAAAGCCTCAACAGAAGGACAGAAATAAACGTAATTTCCAATTGAGATTTCTTCTATCATTGTCAAATGAACAATGATTTAATCTATCAGATTGCACTCACGAAAACACCCAACATTGGAGATATTCATGCCAAATCTCTAATACAGCAATATGGTGATGCTGCCTCAGTTTTTAAGGCTCCCCGAAAACAACTTGAAAAAATAGAAGGCATCGGTTCTGTAAGAGCAAGTGCCATCAAAAAATTCAACGATTTTGAACGCTGCGAAAAAGAGATATTTTTTATTGAAAAATTCAAAATCACGCCCCTATTCATAACAGATTCAAACTACCCCAAAAGACTTTTACACTGCTATGATAGCCCGCCACTATTATATATGAAAGGAAATATCAACCTTAATGCGGAGAAAATCATTTCGGTCGTAGGTACAAGAAACCCTAGTGATTATGGCAAAATCGTCTGTGAAAAATTGATTGACGATTTAAAGGATCAACATGCTTTAATCGTCAGCGGTCTTGCTTATGGCATAGATACTATTGCGCATAAAACAGCCATTAAAAACAGCACTCCTACCCTTGCAATTTTGGCACATGGCCTTGATACTCTTTATCCTTCTCAGAATAAATCGCTGGCAAAAACAATTGCTGAATGCGGGGGATTACTCACAGAATTCACAAGCGGGTGCAAACCCGACAAACAAAATTTCCCCAAAAGAAACAGAATAACTGCAGGAATATGTGATGCCGTAATAATCATTGAGTCCGGCGAAAAAGGAGGATCCCTTATAACCGCAGAACTCGCCAATGGGTATAATAAAGATGTGTTTGCCATACCCGGAAGAACAAATGATATAAAAAGTGAAGGCTGTAATATGCTCATTAAACACAATAAGGCCTCTCTGATTACTGGCGCAGAAGACCTTATTCAAATGATGAACTGGAAAAAAATAAATCGGACAGAAAAAATAAAACAAAGAGAACTATTTTCTGAACTGACCACTTCAGAAAAAACCATCATAAATCTTTTTAAAGACAATAAAGCAATAGGAATTGATGAAATTCACCTGAATAGCGGCTTGAGCAGCTCATCAATTGCAGGCGCATTACTGAATCTTGAAATACATGGCATCATAAATGTACTGCCGGGAAAAATGTATGCTCTGAATTGATATTTAACTGAACTTTTATCTATCGTTACAGGTTGATTTCATTGAGATTTAAAAAATCAACCTATCTTTGCCTATGGCAAGTAAAATTAATCCTCAACAGTCTGCTTCATCCCATAAGAATATCAGAAACGGGCTTACATTCGACGACATTCTTCTGGTTCCATCTTACTCTGAAATTTTACCAAAAGATGTGGATATAACCACGCATCTGACACCCGATCTTAAATTAAATATACCTATGCTCAGTGCAGCAATGGACACAGTTACTGAAGCCTCCCTTGCCATCGCTCTTGCAAGAGAAGGAGGATTAGGGATACTGCACAAAAACATGAGCGTGCAACAGCAAGCAGAACAAGTTAGAAAAGTAAAGAGAAGCGAAAGCGGTTTGATTATTGATCCCATCACACTCAACCCTGATGCCACTATTGGTCAGGCACTTTCACTGATGAAGGAAAATAAAATTGGAGGAATTCCAATTGTTGATAAGCAATATAAATTGGTTGGCATTCTGACCAATCGTGATCTGAGATTTGAAACCAATCTCAAGAATAAAGTCAGCACTGTAATGACTTCCGAAAATCTAATTACTGCACCTGAAGGTACAGATCTCAAAAAAGCAGAACTCCTTTTCAAAAAAAATAAGGTTGAAAAATTACCTATAGTTGACAAAAGCGGCAGGCTTATCGGGTTGGTTACTTTTGGTGATATTTTAAAACTCAAAAGCCATCCCAATTCAGTAAAAGACGGCTATGGAAGATTACTCGTCGGAGCCGGAATTGGCATTACTGCTGATCTGGCTGAAAGAGTAGATGCACTGCAAAATGTTGGAGTGGATATTGTTTGTCTGGATAGTGCGCATGGCCATACCAAAGGTGTGATTCATGCACTCAGACAAATCAAAAAAATGAATAAAAAATTACCCGTGATTGCAGGAAATATTGCTACCGCTGCTGGAGCAAGAGCATTGGCAGATGCAGGGGCGAATGCAGTGAAAGTGGGCATCGGACCGGGTTCTATCTGTACAACCAGAATTGTAGCCGGCACTGGTGTACCCCAGATCACTGCTGTGATGGAAGTTGCCCGGGCATTGAAAAATACAAAAACCGGAATTATAAGTGATGGAGGAATAAGATACACAGGTGATATGGTAAAAGCACTGGCAGCAGGGGCTTCATGTGTGATGATGGGCAATGTATTTGCCGGAACAGAAGAGAGCCCAGGCGAAACAATTATATATGAAGGAAGAAAATTCAAACAATATCGTGGCATGGGATCGCTGGGCGCAATGGCACAGGGAAGCAGCGACAGATATTTTCAGCATATAGAGTCTGATGTCAAAAAATTCGTTCCGGAAGGTATTGAAGGCAGGGTTGCATTCAAAGGACATTTAAAAGAAGTGGTACATCAATACACTGGAGGCCTCAGAGCTGGAATGGGATATTGCGGTGCATCAAATATCAAAGCACTTCAAAAAGCAGAATTCATACAAATTACACACGCGGGCATTCGTGAAAGCCATGCACATGATATTTTTATCACCAAAGAAGCGCCAAACTACAGCAGATAACAATTGGCTAAACATATTTGATATACAAAAATGAAGAAGTTTCTTGTTACGATTTTTTACATTTCAATTCTTCTGTTTTCCCGGCAAAACAATGCACAGGCACAAGAATCCTCCAGGCTAAGAATATCATTGCTTACCTGCGCACCGGGAGATGAACTTTATTCGATTTTTGGACATAGTGCAATCAGAATAACAGACAGCATCAGAGGAACCGACTATGTGTACAATTATGGCACGTTCAATTTCGATGATGATTTTTATGTGAAATTCATGAAAGGAAAATTGCTCTACTATGTCAGTGTAGATGAATTTGAAAATTTTGCTTACAATTATCAGATGATGCAAAGAGGCATCACCGAACAAGTGCTTGATTTGTCGAAAGAAGAAGCCGAATCGATTCAACGAGCACTTCTTGAAAATTCAAAAGAGGAAAACAAATACTATAAATATGATTTTTTCCTGGACAACTGCACCACCAGAATCAGGGATATCATTTCAAAGTTCAAAAAAACACAGCTGCCGACCCAACATGTGATGCCGGCCAAAACCAGGTTCAGGGAAGCCATACATACTTATCTGGATCGTGGCGGTCAACAATGGAGTAAATTAGGAATCGATATTTTGCTGGGAGCGCCTACCGATAAAGTGATGACTGCAAATGAACAACAGTTTTTACCTGATAATCTGATGTCCGCTCTGGATATGAATGAAAAATCAATAATCATAAAAGAAAAAAAAGTACTTTTTCAATTTGATAAAAAAAATGAAAGTGCATTTTTCTCATCTCCGGCTTTTTTATTCAGTATGTTTCTGGTGCTCATCTCTTTGTTGAGTTTCTCTAAAAATAAAATTATACTTAACAGCCTGAATATATTTGACAGAATACTTTATGGTACAACTGGATTGTTGGGCATCATTTTGTTGTTGATGTGGTTTGCTACAGATCACAGCATGACAAAAAATAATTTCAATTTACTCTGGGCAGTACCCAGCCATATTCTACTTTCATTTGGATTGAACAGCAAAAAAACGTTCATAAAAAAATATCTTTTTTATACAGCATTGTTGTCTGGCTTAACACTGATTTCATGGTTTTTCCTTCCTCAAACTTTGAATGCCGCGCTCATACCTGTTGTGCTTTTAATTCTGATTCGATCTCTAAAGAACCAATCTTCATAACTCATGTAGCTGCTACAGCATCAAATGACAGAAAAAAATATCGAATATAATAACTGCTGCATTACCTACAGAATTTTTGGAGAAGGATTGCCAGTAATGTTGCTGCATGGATTTGGCGAAGATGGACATATCTGGCAAAGACAGATTGATTTTCTCTCAACCCGATATAAACTGGTTGTTCCCGACCTGCCGGGATCCGGAAAGTCGGATCCGCTCCGTACCAACAATATTACAATCGATGATTATGCTGAATGTGTGAAAATGATTGTGTCGAATGAACAGCTTTCCTCGTTTGTAATGATCGGTCACAGTATGGGGGGATACATTACACTGGCTTATGCAGAAAAATATAAAGATGATTTGTATGCTTTTGGCTTGTTTCATTCGACAGCATTGGCAGATAGCGAGGAAAAAATTAAAACCAGAAGAAAGGCAATACAATTCATTGCAACAAATGGGAGCCGAGCGTTCCTTGAAACTGCCGTACCCGGACTTTTTCATACCCCTTCAAAACATAAAGACGTTATCACAAAAATTATTGAAACTGGAGGTAAGTTTCCTCCGGAAAATCTGATTCAATATTACGAAGCCATGATGAACAGACCGGAAAGAACGAGTATATTAAGACATACAAAAAAACCGGTTTTGTTGATAGCCGGTAAACATGATAAC
>VERM01000048.1 GCA_018882645.1 Ferruginibacter sp. | reverse complement strand
ATTCCGGCCATTACCGGTTTACTTGTTTTTACTTTCCACTGAATATGAACTTCAGGGTATATAATAAAATCTTGAGGTCGAGTGCTACGCTTATGTTTTCTACATATAACAAATCATAAGGCATTCTTTCGGTCATCTCCTGAACCGTTGATGCGTATCCATAATTTACCATTCCCCAGCTGGTGATTCCGGGTTTTACTTTGAAAAGATATTTGTATTCGGGATGTTGTTTTACAATTTGATCGATATAGAATTTCCTTTCCGGCCTGGGCCCAACAAGGCTCATTTCACCTTTTATGATATTGATAAATTGCGGAAGTTCATCAAGTCGCCATTTTCTCATTGTTTTACCCCAGGGAGTGATCCGTTGATCATTTGTACTGCTCAGTTGCGGTCCGTCTTTTTCGGCATCTGTATACATGGATCTGAACTTATACATTTTGAATGGCCTTCCCTTATAACCAATCCTTTCCTGTAAAAAAAAGATTGGTCCTTTCGATGAAAGTGCTACACGTATAAGTGTGAAAAGAAAAATTGGCGTCAGTAAAATAAAAGCAGCTGTCGCAATGAATAAATCAATTGCTCTTTTGATGTTTTGTTGCCAGGCAGGAAGAAGGCCGGAATGAATGTCAATAAGGGGAACACCCATCACATTATTGGTTTGAAGAGCTCCACTGATAATATCTGCGGTGTCGGGTGTTATTTTGATGTTGACTTCTTTGTCACTTAGTATCTGTAATATTTCTGTAATCAGATTTCGATTGGTTTTATCAACGGTGATAATGACTTCTTCAATTTTTTCATCCTCAATGATTTGGATGATTTGTTTGTAGTCGGAAAACATTTTTATTTCTGATGGCCAATTGAAATGTTGTTCGCCATTTGTGTTTATAAGTCCTGCGATTCGGTATCCTGAATTTTCTTTGGTTCGGATAAATTCTCTGTAGAAGTCGAATGCTTTATTCTCAGGTCCAATTAATATGGCATTGAAAAATACTTTTTGATGCTTTAGTTGATTTTTTATGAAAGTAAGGATGATAAAACGGACGATGTAGGTGCAAATGAAAACAGGAATCAGCAGGCTGAAAAACTCGTAATAATAATTGTTGTTATTTTCGTGCGGATTTTTTAGAATAAAAAAGAACAGAAGCGCCAGGCATCCTATAAGACTGACAATAAAGGTTTTAATCAATTCATCCAATCTGGATTTTTGATATAGTAAATTGTAAGATCCACTCAAAAAGTGTAAACTCAGCCATCCGGTGATGTATAAAAAAAGTCCCAGATAAAATCCCGGAGGTACGCTGAAAGGATAATCGTAAATAATGGTACGCAGATAATAGAAACATGTCCAGGTGAATATACATACGATGGTGTCGGATAGAATATACCAGCTGATATGTAAACGAGGTTGTTTCAATTCAAAAAATTATAGGAGCACAAAGTTCAAATTAATGCTGTTTGTCATTGATTTTTTCTAGGATGAGATGTGCTACTTCCATTGCGCTGAATCCATCAAGAATGCTTACCGGAGGTTCGATATTGTTTTTTATTGCATTTTTAAACGCTTCCAGTTCGGATTTAATGGCATTGGAATCTTTCACTTTCGGGTTTGAGATTGCAATTGTTTTTTTTCCGTTATTGGTTTCAATATCGAATGAAAAAGCATCTTTGTCCACCGGCTGATCAATCTGAATGATTTCGGTTTTCTTTTCCAGAAAATCAATACCTATATATGCGTCTTTTTGAAAGAGTCGCATTTTTCTCATCTTCTTCAATGAAATTCTACTGCTGGTGAGATTGGCTACACATCCGTTATCGAATTCAATTCGTACGTTGGCAATGTCAGGTGTATCGCTCATCACTGCAACACCATTTGCGGATATATAATTGACGTTGCTTTTAACCATATGAAGGATGATATCGATGTCATGAATCATGAGATCCAGAATAACGCTGACGTCCGTGCCTCTGGGATTGAATTCGGCTAAGCGGTGAACCTCAATGAACATGGGTTGAAGTGTATGATCTTTCAGTGCTACAAAAGCAGGGTTGAATCTTTCCACATGGCCTACCTGAAATACGAGGTTGGATTCTTTGGCAAGCTTAACCAATGTGCGGGCTTCGTCCATTGTATTGGCAAGAGGTTTTTCCACAAAAACATGTTTGCCTTTACGGAGTGCCATGTCACAAAGCTCAAAATGTTTGATGGTGGGGGCAACGATGTCTGCTGCTTCGATTGCATCCATTAGTTGTTCTGCCGTATCGAAGCTTTTTATTCCATATTTTTCAGCTACGGATTTTGTGTTTTCCGGATCAGGGTCATAAAATCCAACAATTTCAATGTCTTCAATTTCTTTAAGATTGCTCAAATGGAATTTTCCCAGATGACCTGCTCCAAATACACCAATTCTTAGCATAATATTTGATTGTCTCTTTACTTTCCTTGGGTTGTACTATCCGTTATTGGATTCTGTGGTTTCTTCCCAAAAACCCATTTTCCCGAATTTTTCAATGCGGTTATTGATTCTGTCTTCTGCAGGAGTTTTTTCTAGGGATGCTATGACAGGGATAAGATATTTTTTCAGAATGTCCGCAGCCTCAATGTAATCCCAGTGCGCACCGCCTAATGGTTCGGCTATCACGTCGTCAACCAGGCCGAAGTTGAGCATATCGGTAGCGGTTAGACGAAGTTGTTCAGCAGCAGTTTCTTTTTTTTCCCAGCTGCGCCATAAAATGCTGCTACAGCTTTCAGGGGAGATGACGGTATACCATGTATTTTCCATCATCACGACTTTATCCCCAACGCCAATGCCTAGTGCGCCTCCGCTGGCTCCTTCGCCAATGATTACGCAGATGACGGGCACTTTTAGTCCAATCATTTCATAAATATTTCTGGCGATGGCTTCCCCTTGTCCGCGTTCTTCCGCTTCTATACCGGGGTAGGCACCGGGGGTATCGATTAGAGTGATGATAGGCTTGTTGAATTTCTCTGCGAGTTTCATGAGGCGCAATGCTTTGCGGTATCCTTCCGGATTGGCCATACCAAAATTCCGCATTTGCCGTGTTTTGGTGTTGTTGCCTTTTTGTTGTCCGATGATCATGACGGTTTTGCCATCAATCTGAGCGAATCCGCCCACCATGGCTTTGTCGTCTTTGATGTTTCTGTCGCCGTGGAGTTCGACAAAATTCGTGCACATATTTTCGATATACTTAAGGGTATATGGTCTGTCGGGGTGGCGGCTTAGCTGTACTCTGTGCCAGGGGGTTAGATTATCGGTAATTTCTTTTTTGGTCTCAACAATTTTTTGTTCGAGTGCTGTGATGGCAGCACTCATATCTGTCTTAGTTTTTTCTTCAGTGATTTTCAGTTGTTCAATTTGGTCGTACAAATCTTTGACGGGTTTTTCAAAGTCTAGGAATTGTCTGTTTTTTAATTGCGGCATGGATATCAATTAAGTTTAATTAAACAAATTCAAACGGGCTGTAAAATTAACTGATAAGCCATACTTTATAAAAGATTTGTTTTGAAAATATAAAAATTGTTATCTTTGCCATCCGTTTGAAAAGCAATACTATATCCTATTGATAATCATTGCTTTTGCAACCATCTTCTTCTGCACAAGGCGGGAAGAAATTTTAATAGACGTTTAATAAATTTGGTTCGGTATTTCAGCCTTTGAAAATGAAGCGTGTAAACGAGCGTAATATTTTCGAGATTCCGTCAATGAAGTGAATCCAGATTGGTTAGGATACCATACATATTTTTGGATCGGTAGTTCAGTTGGTTAGAATGCTGCCCTGTCACGGCAGAGGTCGCGGGTTCGAGTCCCGTCCGGTCCGCTTAAAAACAGATAACCCCCTGATAATCAAGGGGTTTTTTATTTAGTGTAAAACAAAATGAAAAACAAAATGTAAAACAAAATGGGGCGTTGAGGTATTGAATCTAATCCATAAAAAACAAACCCCACATTTATTGTGAGGTTTGTTAATGGGATATTTTCAAATCTTAATATACCATATGTCCAATCTTTTACAGAGTGAGGTTTAGTTGATTTTTCTACGCCGCTTGCATTAGTTCATTTCTCCCGGTGTTGAATTTTTTCAATCTCACTTCTGTACCCATTATATATTCAGGATTAAGTTCATAACCAATATAATTTCGTCCAAACATTAAGGCGCTTTCTCCACTGGTTCCGGTGCCATTGTGACAATCCAATATTACATCACCTATTTTAGAAGTAGTTAACATGCAAATAGTAGGAACATGTATTGGGAATGTGCAAGAATGAGTTAAGTGAAATTTCTTATCCTTATAACATTCTCTTCTTAATTTCTCAATATTAATGGCAACCCAACTGACAGATAATTTATCAGGATATGATGCTTGCTCCAAAAATATCCAACCAAAAATTCAATCAATATCTTAAGGAATTGTTTGCCATTTTATCCATTCATAAGAAAATCACGACCCACTGACTACCATACAAGTCAGCGAAAGAGCCGAGATAGACAGAACGACACTCTATCATATCGAGAAAGGGAGCGGAAGTGTTTCCATTAGCGCCTATTTTAATACACTCAGGGAATTAGGGCTGCAGGATGATTTTTGAAATTGGCTGCTGATGATGTGTACGGAAGAAAGTTACAGGATTTGAATTTGATAGTAAAAGAAAAAAAGACAAAGTAATGTCAACCAGTAAAACTGAAATACTCGTTTATGCCGATTGGGTTGGCATGTCAGCACCTCAAAAAATATGGGCGCTGTCTGCTCAGCAGGCAAAAGGAAAAAGGCTTTCAGCTTTAAATATGACGTGAATTGGCTGGCTTTGAAAAAGTAATTTTTACTCAATCCTGAAAGGATTTCCGATGCTTTTAGAGCAGATAAATGGTGTTAAAGGAAGAGAGAATATTTTTCTACCTTTATATTGTCATGTATACCAATGGAATCGACCTGATTGTAAAAGACCCCATATCATTTCAAAATAAAAAATGGGCACTGGTAACTAACGATGCTGCATATACGAAAAATGGTACATATTCGAGATTGGCTCTGATTCGTGCCGGAATCAGCATAACAAAATTATTTTCGCCGGAACATGGAATCGACGCTCAAGGTGCCGATGGCACCAAACAAGATAATCGGATTGATCCGCTGACATGCCTCCCGGTTATCAGCCTATATGGAGGAGGTTCATGGCTTCCCCAGAAAGCAGATCTGGAAGATGTGGATGGTGTTCTTTTTGATATCCCAGACATCGGGTGCAGGTATTATACTTATTTGTGGACAATGACCTGCGTCATGGAAGCTTGCGAAAAATACGGCAAACCTTTAATGATATTAGACCGGCCCAATCCCACAGGCACAATGCTGGAAGATGCCGAAGGACCTTGGCTTGATGAGATCAGGTGCAGCTCTTTTATCGGAAGATGGAATATTCCGGTCGTACATGCCTGCACACTAGGTGAACTGGCGAATTATTTCGCGGGCGAAAAATTCCCTGATTTATTACTGGAGATCATACGGGTAAGGGATTACAGCAGATCTGCCCGCACACTTCAGCATCCATTTCTTCCTACATCTCCGGCGATGCAGACTTTGGAGACTACTTTGCTCTATCCCGGAACATGTTTGTTCGAAGGTGTAAATATTAATGAAGGCAGAGGAACTGTACATCCATTCATGCAATTCGGCGCACCCTGGCTGAATACAGTCAAACTTATGGCTTCGCTGGATTCTTCTTTCTTTAAGGGCATCGATTGTAATGTTGTCAGATTTTTGGCAGTGTCCAATCCCTACGAGAACGAATACTGTGAAGGAATAATATTCAAAATCAAAGATGCAAAATCCGTCAGGCCTGTCCGCATGGGCATTCATCTCTTACAGCAAATTGCAAAACTTCATCCTGACAAATTTTCTGAAAGACTGTATCGTACATTCGCCAATCCTGCTGGGACAGGACATCTAGATAAATTACTGGGGGTACAGTATAGTTTTGAGAAAATAAAATCCGATTATAGCTTCATGCTGGATGTGCATGTGGAATGGGAAAATCGAATAAGCAAATATCTCTTGTACTGAATGGCATTGAATCTTAAATCAACGTATAGGTATTTACAAATGGTCGAGCAATTGAACTCTTAAATGCAAAATCCCGCGAAAGCGGGATTTTGTTGTGCGGCAAAGGAGATTCGAACTCCCACACCCTTTCGGGCGCTACCACCTCAAAGTAGTGCGTCTACCAATTTCGCCATCGCCGCATAAAAGAACTTTAAATTCTAAAAGAGAGAACAAAATTAGGCTTTGTAAACCTTATCTCCAACAAGCGCCCACTATTTTTTAAGCACTATTCTGAATGTGGTGCCCTTGCCCGGTTCACTGGATTTTATGAATAACTGCCCCTTATGATAGTGTTCAATGATTCTTTTGCTTAGCGACAATCCCAGACCCCATCCTCTTTTTTTGGTTGTGAATCCGGGCTTGAAAACATTACCCATGTTTTTTTTGCTGATTCCTTTACCCGTATCCGTTATGTCGATGAAGATATTGCCAGGATTATTGATAATGCTTGTAGTAATTGTGCCATTCCCGTCTAAAGCATCCAGAGCATTTTTAAATAAGTTTTCTGTCACCCAGTCAAACAGCGGCGCATTTATCATGATCTTCAAATCTGTTGATTCAAAATGATTGATTCTGAAATTTATTTTATCTGTTGATCTTTTTTTGATGTAGCCAATCATTTGCTCCAATTGATGAATGATGTTTACAGATTCGAGTTGAGGCTTGCTGCCTATCTTCCCAAATCGATCACTTACAAGTTTAAGACGCTCTATGTCTTTGCTGATTTCAGGAGTTATCTTT
This sequence comes from Ferruginibacter sp., assembly GCA_018882645.1. Classification (GTDB taxonomy): domain Bacteria; phylum Bacteroidota; class Bacteroidia; order Chitinophagales; family Chitinophagaceae; genus Ferruginibacter. The sequence continues at coordinate 1,974 of VERM01000048.1, read as the reverse complement.
GCATTTTCAGGAATTTCTTTCAGAATCTCTAACCATCCTTCTAAAGAAGAAATGGGCGTGCCCAATTGATGAGCGGTTTCTTTTGCCATTCCCGCCCAGACCTGATTTTGTGTAGATTTATTTCTGGTAGAGATGGTAATGAGCGTGATGATGATAAAAAGTCCTACGATAACCAGCTGAACAATAGGGTAGTATTTTACCTCTTTCTGCAATGTGGAATCGCCGAAGTAATAAAAAAGTCTGGTGTTAGGAACGATTTCGACGATAATTTTTTCATGTTGTTTTTTAAATTCCTCCACTTTTTTTTTCAGAAATCCAGGCTCGGTTTTCATACGATCATCTTCAATATTCAGATAGTTTCCTGTAGGATTGTCTTTTTCATCCGTTTCAACGATGGGAATATCATCATTTTCATTTGAAATCAGGTTGGTTAGATTTAGAGCAGATTCATCATTGGTAATGCTTTTTGTTTTTAAAGATTCAGCCCAGATTTTTACTTTTTTTTTCTCATCGGCAGCAATTTTTCTGGAGAGGTAGTTTGAATAGAAAATGGTCGCTGTTACAATAATTATTGCAACAGCTGATAGGATTGTTCGCCAATTCACCAAACTAGAAAACATAAGTAAAAGTAACAAATTGGCGGTTAAAAAATTGTAAGTTTGTGGAATTGGTTTTTTCGGCAGACATTCACAATTCATCTGTCAGATGGCCGAAATGAGCCTATGCGACATAAATCAGGAGAAAATTTTAATGAAATGAGTCTGCCATCTGTAGCAATAGTCATTCTCAACTGGAATGGGAAAAAGCATTTGGAAAAGTTTCTTTCGTCTGTCGTTGCCAGCAGTTATCCGAACAAGGAAGTCATTGTTGCCGATAATGCCTCTACAGATGACTCTATTGATTTTTTAAAATGTCATTATCCACAAGTAAGGATCATTCAAAATGAAGCAAATGAAGGTTTTGCAAAAGGCTATAATGAAGCACTCAGGCAAATTGAGAGTGATTATTATGTGCTCCTCAACAGTGATGTGGAAGTATGTATAGGTTGGATTGAATCCGTTATCTCATTGATGGAATCAGATAAGACTATTGCCGCTTGTCAGCCAAAGATTTTATCTTATGACCAAAGAGACAGTTTTGAATATGCCGGAGCCTGTGGCGGTTGGATAGATCGTTTTGGATATCCTTTTTCTAGGGGTAGGGTTTTTGATGTTTGTGAGAAGGATTTTGGACAGTATGATAAGGCTGAACAATGTTTCTGGGGTTCTGGCGCAGCACTTTTTGTTAGGTCTGACATTTATCATGAATTGGGTGGGTTGGATGAATACTTTTTTGCCCATCAGGAAGAGATTGATTTGTGTTGGCGCATGCAGAGAGCGGGGTATAAAATTTTCGTTCAACCGTTATCGGTAGTATATCATGTAGGTGGTGGAACGCTGCCAAGGGGAGATCATAAAAAAGTCTATCTGAATTTCAGAAACAACCATATCATGCTAGCAAAAAATCTGCCCTTTTTTTCAGCTTGCTGGAAGATTCCCTTTCGTTTTTTTCTGGATATGATAGCTGCATACAAAGGATTACTTTTTGGCAACTTCAGTTATTGGTTGGCCATTGCCAAAGCCCATTTCGCTTTTTTCAGATGGCTGATATTTACAAAGAAAAGAAAATCAGTTTTTCCCAGAAGAAAAGTTGAGATGGGTGGCTGGTACAACGGACTTTTGATTTGGGATTATTTTGTTCAAAAAAGGAGAACTTTCAGAGAAATTGTAGGAAATAAATAAATTTTTTTAAGTGGAAGGGCTTATTTTTGCGCTACAAAAAACTGTTATGGAACAAGAATACAAAGAAGTAATCGACAGCTCACATAAGGATTTCGGACACAACTGGGTATCGACTTCACGTTTTTTATGGTACTGCCAGGTATTTGTTTTAATTGCATTTATTTTGGGAGGTTGTTACGCACTGTATACGCAT
>VERM01000047.1 GCA_018882645.1 Ferruginibacter sp. | reverse complement strand
CCTGTAGTGAGAGTGTATATATATGTCTCCCGGGGTGTAAAGCCATCCCACCTTGCGCCTAAATTATAAGACAGAGAGGCTTTGCTATTGAGGGTATGTTGCATGACAAAACGAAAGGATGGTGCGAAAAAATCTGCATGAAATTTTTTACTCCCCCAATGCGATGATGTAAGGTGACCAATAAAAGAGGTTAAAGGAATGATGCCTTTTTCTTCACAGATTTTAGCTTTAAATCCAATAGTGATCGGAATCAGGCCACTTGCCATTTCTTTTCCGTCATTTTTTCTGTTCAACTCGGTGATTATCCGCAGCTCTGCATTTTTATTCAAACCATATTTCCATAATGTGCTGGGATACACAAGTGTATTTACTGAATCATTGACTGTTTCATACGTAAAGCCGTTTTCCGCCTGTATATAACCTTCAGGAACGATGAACGGGCACTCGGTTTGATCCGGCCTGTCCAGTTGTATGGGCGGCAATTGGGCAAAACCGAATTGAATCGTCATTATACAAGCCGCCATCATCAACAAAAAATACTTCAGCATAAAAAAGAATTATTCACATCAAAAAACATCCCTAAAATATGGGGATTATAAAAAATAAAGGCACTTCTTTGCAAATTAGCGAAACGAAGATGAATAAAACAGGATTTATATTCCCTATCATAGGTATTTCTGTTTGATGATTGTTTCAAAGATATGTTTTCTATTTTGCTGTTTTTGGTTTTACTTATTCATTTTTTGCAGTATTTAATCATCATCGTAATCTATCTTGCCAATTGCATCAAACAATCTAAAATTGTCTTCACCGCTCTTTTCCAGAGATTTGATCAGTTGAAAGCGAGTGTCCTGGTTTCGGTTGGGCATCGTATATGTATAATTCTGAAACGCCCTATTTTACTGTGTTTTAAATGAATTTTCGCATTTTGTAGAGTGTAAACCAGGGTTTATTTTGTAATGTTTCTTCCTCTGAAGTAGTTTAAATTCGAAAACTGTTTTTATTTGGAAACACAATTGGTTGTGATATAATTTTCACTCAACAATTCAATTCATATGTCCGGAAAAAAAATTCAGATTTTCGATACAACTTTAAGAGACGGCGAGCAGGTTCCCGGTTGTAAGTTGAATATGAAGGATAAAGTGGATTTGGCACTTAAACTTGAATCCCTTGGAGTGGATATCATTGAGGCAGGATTCCCCATATCTTCCCCGGGTGATTTCATTTCAGTAAAGGAAATTTCAAAAGTGATAAGGCATGCAGCGGTCTGTGCACTGAGCAGAGCTGTATTAAAAGATATTGAAATTGCTGCCGAAGCTTTACAGCATGCTGAAAGGCCACGTATACATACCGGTATCGGCACCAGCGATCATCATATTTTGACCAAATTCAATTCCAACAGGGAAGATATTCTTATCAGAGCTGTTCAATGTGTTCGATGGGCCAAAAATTTTGTAGATGATGTTGAATTTTATGCGGAAGATGCGGGAAGAACGGATAACGACTATTTGGCACGAGTAACCGAAGCTGTAATCAATGCGGGTGCAACCGTAGTAAACATCCCTGATACAACAGGCTACTGTCTGCCGAATCAATACGCCGAAAAAATAGCTTATCTGGTCAACAATGTTCCGAATATTGATAAAGCCGTAATCAGTTGCCATTGTCATAATGATCTGGGACTAGCCACAGCCAATGCCATCGCCGGTGTAATGGCGGGTGCCGGACAAATTGAATGTACAATAAACGGTTTAGGTGAGAGAGCCGGCAATACATCTCTGGAAGAAGTAGTGATGATTTTGAAACAACACAATAATCTTGGCTTCTATACAAATATTGTCACCAAAGATTTGAATCCCATCAGCAGACTTGTCAGTGAAACCATGCGTATGCCTGTGCAACCCAATAAGGCTATCGTAGGCAGCAATGCATTCGCTCACAGTAGCGGCATTCACCAGGATGGTTTTTTAAAGAATGCACAGAATTATGAAATCATCAATCCGGAAGAAGTTGGCGCAGAAGCCAGTAAAATTGTACTTACAGCCCGTAGCGGCAGAAGTGCATTGGCTTATCGTCTTCAAATGCTCGGATTTACTTTTGACAGAGATGATATTGATGGTTTATATCAAATTTTTATCCAAATTGCTGATGGAAAAAAAGAGGTGGATAATGAAGATCTTGAAATGATGGCAAAACAGTTTAAACAACCTGCAGCTTAATACTATATTTTGGGAAAAACATTATTTGATAAGATTTGGGAAAGGCATATTGTCAAACAAATTGACAACGGACCCGCCGTGTTTTATATCGACAGGCATTTCATTCATGAGGTAACCAGCCCTCAGGCATTCAACGGATTGGATAAGCGTGGTGTTAAGGTGTTCAGGCCCCAGCAAACCATTGCAACCGCAGATCATAATGTGCCTACACTCAACCAGCATCTCCCTATCAAAGACTTGCTGAGTCGTCAGCAGGTGGATGCACTGATTCAAAACTGTAATAATCATGGAATTGAATTGTACGGTCTCGGTCATCCCAATCAAGGTATCGTTCATGTGATTGGTCCTGAGTTGGGTATTACACAACCGGGGATGACAATTGTTTGCGGCGACAGCCATACCAGCACGCATGGAGCTTTTGGTAATATTGCCTTTGGGATCGGCACCAGCGAAGTGGAAATGGTATTGGCTACTCAATGTTTGTTGCAATCCAAACCTAAATTGATGCGCATTACTATTGACGGTGAATTGCAGAAAGGAGTGCTGTCAAAAGATATTGTTCTTTATATTTTGTCAAAAATTTCTTCCAGTGGGGCAACAGGACATGCGATTGAATTTGAGGGCTCTGCCATTCGCAATCTCAGTATGGAAGCCAGAATGACCATCTGCAATATGAGTATTGAAATGGGTGGCCGTTGCGGATTGATTGCTCCTGATGAAACTACATTTGAATACTTGAAAGACAAACCATTTGCTCCCAAAAATGATGAGTGGGGAAAAGCATTGACAGAATGGGAAAAATTATTTTCAGATGAAGATGCAGTATTTGATAAAGAGATTCTTATCAATGCTGCTGAGATACCGCCGATGATTACTTACGGAACCAACCCCGGCATGGGTATTGGTGTGAATGAAAATATTCCTACTGCAGAATCTGTAAGTGAAACAGACAAAAAGGGATTGACAGCTTCTTTGGAATATATGGGACTTGATGCCGGTATGCCCATTAAAGGGAAAAAAATTGATTACGTATTCATAGGTAGTTGTACCAATTCTCGTATCGAAGATTTAAGATTGGTAGCTGATTTTGTGAAAGGAAAGCAAAAAGCCAAAGAGGTAGAAGTGTGGATTGTGCCTGGAAGCAAGCAGGTTGAAAAGCAAGCCATTAATGAAGGCTTGGATGTGATTTTTCAAGCCTCTGGCTTTCGTTTGAGACAGCCTGGATGTAGCGCTTGTCTCGGTATGAATGAGGATAAAATTCCTGCTGGAAAATATTGCATATCTACCAGCAACAGAAATTTTGAAGGCCGTCAGGGTGCAGGAGCCAGAACGTTGTTGGCAAGTCCACTCACCGCAGCAGCAGCAGCCATTAGCGGAGAAGTAATGGATGTGAGAGATTTATTGTAATAAAAAATTATGCACTTGATTACACAAAAAATAAATATCATTCATTCTCGTTTCGTTCCGTTGAATATAGAAAATGTGGATACGGATCAGATAATTCCTGCCAGATTTTTGAAAGCTACAACCCGAGAAGGTTTTGGAAAAAATCTTTTCCGTGATTGGAGATTTGAGAATGATGATGAAATGAAGCCAAAAAACGGATTCGTTTTAAATGACAATAATTATGGCGGCGAGATTCTGGTTGCAGCCAAAAACTTTGGTTGTGGGTCATCCAGGGAGCATGCTGCATGGGCACTCCAAGATTTTGGCTTCAAAGCAGTGGTGAGCAGTTTCTTTGCTGATATTTTCAAAAACAATGCTCTCAATAATGGTGTATTGCCTGTAACAGTGTCTGAAAGCTTTTTACGGTCAATCTTTGCGCTGAATGAAAATGAATCTCTGTTGATTGATTTGGAAAAACAGCAAATCAGTATTCCTTCTAAGGGGTTGTCCGAAAATTTCGACATCAACGCATACAAAAAGAATTGTTTGCTGAATGGATATGACGATATAGATTATTTAATAAGTATCAAAGAAGATATCATTCAATACGAACAATCAATAGTTTAATAATAACATCAATTATTTGCAGCAAATTTTATGATAAAAAAAATTGCTTTACTGGAAGGAGATGGCATTGGTCCTGAAGTAACTGCTCAGGCAGTAAAAGTATTGAAGACGCTGGCTGATAAATTCGGTCATGAGTTTCATTTTGAAAAGGCGCTGATAGGCGCTGCTGCTATTGATGTCATGGGATCTGCTTTGCCGAAAGAGACGATTGATCTTTGTATGCAATCAGATGCAGTGTTTTTCGGAGCTGTTGGTGATCCTAAATATGATAATGATCCCAATGCTAAAGTCCGTCCGGAACAAGGTATTTTGGGTATTCGTAAATCATTGCAACTGTTTGCAAATATTCGTCCGGTTATAACATACGAAACCCTGCATCATTTATCTCCATTGAAATCAAAACAATTGGAGGGAGTAGATATCGTTATTCTGAGAGAACTCACAGGAGGAATTTATTTCGGAAAAAAACAAACTAGTGCGGATGGCCATTCTGCATCTGATGAATGCAGTTATAATAGAATGGAGATCGAAAGAATTGCCAAACTGGCTTTCGCTCATGCGCAACAAAGAAAAAATAAACTCACACTGGTGGACAAGGCAAATGTATTGGACACCTCCAGACTCTGGCGCAAGGTTGTTCAGGAAATGGCTGTCAATTTCACTGATGTAACGGTAGATTACATGTTTGTTGACAATGCCGCAATGCAGTTGATCATCAACCCCTCACAGTTTGATGTAATTCTAACTGAAAATATGTTTGGAGATATCATCAGCGATGAAGCCAGTGTATTGTCCGGCTCTCTGGGCATGTTGCCTTCCGCTTCAATTGGAGATACAGCTGCTTTATTTGAGCCCATTCACGGCTCCTATCCACAGGCAGCCGGTAAAGATATTGCCAATCCCACCGGCTCAATATTATCTGCGGCGATGATGCTGGATTATTTTGAATTGCATAAAGAAGCGGCTTCAATCAGAGAGGCGGTTGAATGGGCAATAAAAAATAATTATGTCACAAAAGATATTGATTCTGTAAATTTTTATTCAACTACTCAAATGGGAGATATAATATGTGATTATATCTCCGGAAATATTTCGAATGCTCGCACCACCAGAGATGAATTACAAAAACCTACTATTATTTGATTGTAGTGATTCGCTATAATCTTATGAACAACATATATGCATTGCTTGCAACAGTTAAAACAGAAATCTTTCTCTTTTAACAATTGAGAAAATATTTACAAGATTATTTGTTTAAACTGTAATGATATCAAAGCAAGCCAATGTATTACAACGATAACACAATCATTTATTTCAACGGTGAATTTGTAAATGCGTCTCAAGCCTCCACTGATTTATACGGACAAAGTCTGCATTACGGTTATGCCGTATTTGAAGGTATCAGATCATACGCTGTAGAGGGAAAAGCTAAAATTTTCAAAGCGAAAGAACATTATGACCGTTTGAGACACTCCGCTGAAGTTATGAAAATGCCATTTAATTATTCTACTGGGCAGCTTGGCGAGCTGACTTATGAAGTACTGAAAAAAAATAATTTCATAGATGCTTATATCCGCCCTCTTGTAATCTGTACTCCCAATATGTCGCTTTCAAAAGGTAAAGAATCACATCTGGCCATAACTGCATGGGAATGGACGAATGGTTATCTCGCCAATAAAATGAGATTGATGACTTCCAATTACAAAAGACCTAATCCCAGTGCATTTCATATTGAGGCAAAAGTGAGCGGGCATTATGTCAATTCAATTCTTGCTTGTCAGGAAGCTAAAGATAACGGATACGATGAAGCGCTTTTATTGGACAATAACGGCTTCGTTGCAGAAGGTCCTGGTGCGAATGTTTTTTTTGAAAAAAACAACATATTGTACACCCCGGCCAGAGGAAATATTCTTCCCGGCATTACGCGCGCCACTGTTTTTGAAATCTGCAGCGAATTAAAAATACCGATTGTTGAAATGCAATTCACTCCGGAAGAGATGTACGAAGCAGATGCAGCTTTTTATTGCGGTACCGCTGCCGAAATAGTAGAGCTTGATTCATTGGATGGTATTGCTTTTAAAAAGCAGTGGGAGGAAACATTGAGCAGTAAAATCCAGCGGGCTTATAAATGTAAGGTGTTAGAGCAAGAATTTATTTATTCATAAAATCAATAAACCTATGTCGGCAATTAATAAATATTCTCGGGTATTGACACAGGATGAAACACAGCCTGCAGCACAGGCGATGCTATACGGTATTGGACTTACCGATGGCGATCTAAATAAAGCTCAAGTCGGTATTGTCAGCATGGGATATGACGGCAACACCTGCAATATGCATCTGAATGATTTGGCAGCTGTCGTCAAGAAGAGTGTTTGGGAGAATGATATGGTTGGATTGATTTTTAACACCATCGGTGTGAGTGACGGCATCAGTAACGGAACAGATGGCATGCGTTATTCTTTGATCAGCAGAGACCTCATTGCAGACAGCATCGAAGCGGTATGCGGTGCTCATTATTACGACGGAATAATTGCAGTTCCCGGTTGTGATAAAAATATGCCGGGATCTATAATCGCTATGGGCAGATTGAATCGTCCGTCCATCATGGTCTACGGAGGAACGATTGCGCCCGGTCATTATAAAGGAGAAGAATTAAATATTGTTTCGGCTTTTGAAGCATTGGGAAGAAAGATTGCAGGTACGCTTGATGAAGATGACTTTAAAGGAATAGTGATGAATGCCTGTCCCGGGCCCGGTGCCTGCGGCGGAATGTACACAGCCAATACGATGGCAAGTGCTATCGAAGCACTGGGGATGAGTCTGCCTTACTCTTCCTCTAATCCTGCATTGAGTAACGAAAAAAAAGAGGAGTGTATTCGCGCCGGAAATGCTATTCGGGTATTGCTTGAAAAAAATATTTGCCCTTCAGACATCATGACGCGTGAAGCATTTGAAAATGCAGTAACCGTAATCATGACATTGGGAGGCTCTACGAATGCCGTACTTCATCTTATTGCAATGGCCTGGAGTGTGGGCGTGTCATTCACACAAGATGATATTCAACGCATCAGCGACCGCGTGCCGGTTCTTGCTGATCTCAAACCCAGCGGAAAGTATTTGATGGAAGATGTGCATAAAATGGGAGGTATTCCGGTATTGATGAAGTATTTATTACAGAAGGGATTTCTTCACGGGAACTGTATGACTGTGACGGGTAAAACAATTGCCGAAAATCTGGAAGAAGTGCCGTCGATCTGTTTTGATAATCAAAAGATTATTTACCCCGTAGAGCATCCTATCAAGCAAACAGGCCACTTACAGATACTTTATGGAAATCTTGCAGAGAAAGGAAGTGTGGCCAAGATATCCGGTAAAGAAGGAGAAATATTTACTGGCCCCGCTCGAGTTTTCGATGGAGAGCATGAACTGATAAAGGGAATACAATCGGGAAGGGTTCAGCCCGGCGATGTAGTGGTGATACGTTATGTAGGCCCTCGCGGAGGGCCCGGCATGCCGGAGATGCTTAAGCCCACCTCTGCTATTATCGGAGCAGGATTGGGTAAATCAGTTGCCTTGATTACAGACGGGCGTTTCAGCGGAGGAACGCATGGTTTTGTAGTTGGACATATCACACCTGAAGCATATGATGGAGGATTAATTGCATTGGTACAGGACGGAGACTTTATTGAACTAGATGCGGTACAAAGAACAATGACTTTAAAAGTAGATGAAGTTGAAATAGCAAAGAGAAGAAATAAATGGAAACAACCTGCTTTAAATGCAAAAAAAGGGTTGCTGTTCAAATTTGCACAGCGAACTACCACAGCTGCAGAAGGATGTGTAACCGATGCAGTCAAGGAATAGATTCTTAATCGTCAACGAATATCAATACGTCAATGAAAAAAGCAGTCAACACTTCTAATGTGACAGAGCAGCCATTGAAATATACCATGAGTGGTAGTAAGGCAGTCATGGATGCATTGGTAGCGGAAAATGTTGAAACTATTTTCGGCTATCCGGGCGGAGCTATTATGCCTATCTATGATGCATTGTATGATTATAATGATCAGCTCAAACATATTCTGGTTCGCCATGAGCAAGGTGCTATCCATGCTGCGCAGGGCTATGCGCGCGCAAGTGGCAAAACCGGAGTGGTATTCGCTACAAGCGGACCCGGTGCCACGAATTTGATTACCGGATTGGCAGATGCCATGATTGATTCCACACCGTTAGTTTGTATCACCGGTCAGGTATTTGCTCATTTACTGGGTACAGATGCTTTTCAGGAAGTGGACGTTATGAACATCACCACACCTGTAACCAAATGGAATTATCAGGTAACAGATGCCATTGAAATTCCTTCGGTATTGGCAAAAGCTTTTTACATAGCATCAAGTGGCCGTCCCGGACCGGTGTTGATTGACATCACCAAAAATGCTCAGTTGCAGGAATTTGAATATGGGGGTTATGAAAAATGCAATCACATCAGAAGCTATAGGCCCAAACCGGTTGTGCGTTCTGAGTATGTTGAGAAAGCTGCCGAATTGATTAACAATGCGCAGAAACCATTTGTCATTTTTGGTCAGGGGGTGATACTCGGAAATGCGGAGGCTGAGTTCAAAGCATTCATTGAAAAAGGAGGAATTCCTGCGGCATGGACCATCATGGGTATGAGC
>VERM01000376.1 GCA_018882645.1 Ferruginibacter sp. | reverse complement strand
TCTGACTGTTAATCAGAGGGTCGTTGGTTCAAGTCCAACAGGGGGAGCAAGCACAGTAAAGGGTTTCAGCGAATGAAGCCCTTTTTTAATTTTACGCTTCCGTCACATTTCCGTCACAAATGCAAAATAAGGGGGTGTTATAGTATGGTTTTTCCTTTAATAAACACAACTTCGATTTTTTCATTCTGAATTTCGGTAGTTTCTTTCGGACGACCTATTGCTCTGCTCAAAATAGATTCAACATTCCATAAACTGCCCTTGCCAAAATCTTTGAGCAAGGCATTTGCAATCAATCGCTCCAGCATCGTAAAACTTTCATCGCCGGCAATTCTTTCAACTTCAGCTTTTGTTAGTGCCAAAATGCCCAATATTGTATTTGATATTTGCCGGTTCGTATATCCCAAATCCGCAAGGGACGAAATCAACTTTCGGGGTGCGCCCTTAATATTTCGATTAGGATCGAATCCTTTTTTAAATTGATGTTGTGAAATGTCATATTTAGGCATACGCAGTAATTAATAAATTTTAGGCAGTAAATACATAAACTTCAATTTTCATTTCCAATAAAAAAGAATAAAAATGAAATTTCTATTATTAAAGTATATTATACATATTTATATTACCTCTCTATAGTACTTATCTATAGTACCTATTTATAGATGCTCATTTTTTGTCAATATCCTGCAAACTATTTGAAGCATCATTTTTAATGTTTTCCTGTAATGATTCTTTCTGTATTTGCTCATTTGCGTACTTAATTGCCTCATCTGTTTTTTGCTTCAATTTATTCAATTTATACTTTCTGTTTGCTTTTACAGCAATAACCGCAAGATCTTTTTCCTGCATAGTAAATGAAGCATAAAAGCCCCTGACCTTGAAATCTTTATTGCCGGCAATATATTTAAGTCCCCAGCTCAATCGCAGTTCTCTAATAAGTTTATTTCGTTGGTACCGGTCATCCTTAAATTCATATCTATTCAGCAAGGGATCGATAACTTCATTTTTTTTGCTGTTGCCTGACATTCTGCTAACTAAATATTTAAAATCAGTTTTGATATACTCTTGTCTTTGAATAATCGATTTGAGCGCACAAAAGGCAAGGAAACAATGAATTTCAAAATCTGATTTTGGGTTACAATAAAAATCAAACATCATATCGAGGGTTATTGATGTTTTCGGCGCTTTCCCATCTATTGATTGATAAATTATTTCGCCGTTTTTAAATGCTTCGTTTGGCTTTGTAAAATTAATATGAAGCTCCATGATGGCACTCTTCAGCGGTTCGTTATAATCATATTCTTTAAATCGCAGGTATTTATCGTATAGGCAATAATTCATTGCATCGATTAAACATTGTTTTATATCGGTTAATCTATTTTTAAAAAGAATAATCGGGAATGTCAGATAAATCGGTTTACTCATTAATCCTGCCCTCCCTTGCATCGAATAAAGAAAGCTGAATATTCAACGGGAATAGTTCAGGGTTCGTTGTGTACTTATTGGCGATGTGCTTTGTAATACTACAGTATGACCGCTTAAGTATTGCAATGGTGCCGGCGATTTCCATTTGACGCACATATCTGCACAAATTTGCCCTATCTATGCCTGTGGTAATAGAAAGCTCTTTCATTGTTTGAGGATGCCTGTAAAAGCCCTCAAATGCCCTTATAAATTGATTTTTAAAATGACTATCTTTGCCCTGTTCTTCCGTCAAAGAATCTTCAGGGATAATCGTATGTGTCTGCATATCTTATCCCTTTTTCTTTTTGGTTAGCAAATAGGCATCTGTTTCATTCTGAATTTCAGCATCCAGCTCCGCAATGGTTTTGCGCCTGCCCTGTTTCAAATACTCAATCAATTCTTTTTTGGAAAAATAACAGCGCTTTGAACGCTTCATGACCGGCAGTTGCCCTCTGTGGATTAATCCGTAAATGGTGGGGACAGATAGGTGCAAAAATTTTGCAGTGTCTTCGACTGTCAAAAGTTCGTCGGTGTCTGCTGATTCATTCTGCTTTGATGTCTTTGATTTTTCAGCTTTCAAAAGATTAGCTGTAACTC
>VERM01000375.1 GCA_018882645.1 Ferruginibacter sp. | reverse complement strand
TTTTATGGCGGGTTGACTAAAATAGATTCAGCATTGAAGAAAGGAACAGCTTTCACAGTTGAATTACCTTTAATAAACATTTTGTCAGCTGAATAGTATGATATAAAAATTAATATTTTTAAAACTTATTTCGAGATGGATAAAAAAATTTCAATAATGATTCTTGATGATCACAGCCTGGTTGCCGAAATGTGGTCTGAGCTCATCAATTCTGATCCAAGATTTACCGTATTGGGTATTTGTAATGATACTTCAGATGCTTCAATACAACTTATTAAATCAAAAAGACCAGATGTTGCTATACTTGACATAAATATACCGCCCATATCGGGTATTGATGCAACCAAAATAATCAAGAAAGAATCCCCGGGTACTAAAATTATTGGCGTTTCCATGCATAATCAACCTTCATTTGCAAAAAGAATGCTGAAGAATGGTGCGTCAGGATATGTTACCAAAAGCTCCAATAAAAATGAAATGTTTGAAGCCATCACATCTGTGATGAAAGGAAGCATTTTCGTTTGTAAAGAAATTCAGGAGAATCTTTCCAAACAAATTTTGGTTGATGATGAATTGCCCGATATCAGCAAATTGTCGGAAAGGGAAATTGATGTATTGAAATTGATTAAGGAAGGCATGTCTTCTAAAGAAATTGCTGCAAAGATATTTTTATCTTACAGGACAGTTGAAGTGCATCGTTCAAATATTCTGAAGAAACTAAATCTTAAGAATACGGCATCGCTGCTTAAATTCATTCACAATTCGTCTCTTGATATTTAATATGAGGTTGAACAGGTTAAACAAGTTCAAATAGGTAAAATTAAGTTCAATTAGTTCAATAGGTTGAGTGTAACCTTAAACCCCTATACTCCTAAACTATTAAACCTTATTAAGTACATCTACGTACTACCTCGCAGTTGAAATACCAAAAGTCTGAAATCCGCATCATCATTGCTTGCAGAATAAAAATACAGGCGATATTTTTGTTGTCAGAAATCACTATCCAATATCCTTCGTCCAACAGTCCTGAAAGAGCCGTTATCCTAACCATGAAAAACATTTGGCTTCCATATCCTGCAAAAACAGTGAGGTAAGCTAATAACAGAAGCCATATAAAAAAAGGCCGTTCCGGAGAATGGCCTTTTTTTTATATCACTCAATGAAAAACTATTTTCCTATACTTTTTTCTACTGCAGCAATTGCATTTACAGTTTTTATTACCGAATCTGGGGTTACAGAAATACTGTCAATACCCAATTCAACCAAAAACTGAGCAAAGTCCGGAAAGTCAGAAGGACCCTGACCACAGATACCTACTTTTACTTTACAAGACTTCGCTGTTGTAATCAGCAACTGAAGCATTTTTTTTACCGCAAGATTTCTTTCATCATATAGATGGGCAACCAAAGAAGAGTCTCTGTCTAGTCCCAGGGTCAGCTGCGTTAGATCGTTACTGCCAATTGAGAATCCGTCTATGTGTTTGGCAAATTCTTCAGCCAACATGATATTCGATGGTATTTCTGCCATCAGGAATAGCTCCAATTTGTTTTCTCCTCTTTGCAAACCGTATTCTTTCATCACTGCTGTTACTTTATGCAGTTCTTCCACCGTTCTGCAAAAAGGCACCATTACTACCACATTTGTCAATCCCATTTCATCTCTTACTTTTTTTATGGCTCTGCATTCCAGTCCGAATGCAGGTTTGTATATTTCAGAGTAATAGCGAGAAGCTCCGCGCCATCCAATCATCGGATTCTCTTCATGCGGTTCATAATGTTTCCCGCCAAGTAAATTATAATATTCGTTGCTCTTAAAATCGGAAAAGCGGACAATCACTTTGTTGGGATAAAATGAGGCGGCAATTTTTGCTATTCCATTAGATAGCTTTTCAATGAAGAACTCTTCTTCATTTTCATATCCGATGATTTTCTTTTCTATCTCTTCCGTTAGTGCTGCATCATTAAGATTTTTGTGATTGAGCAAAGCCAAAGGATGCACTTGTATGTAGTTGTTGATGATAAACTCTTCCCTTGCCAGGCCAACTCCTTTATTGGGTAAG
>VERM01000374.1 GCA_018882645.1 Ferruginibacter sp. | reverse complement strand
TGACCGTACTGCGCGTTGTATTCAAATCTGGTTTTACCGGACTTACCTCTTTTGCTTGTAATCACGATAACACCATTTGCACCTCTTGAACCATATTGAGCAGTAGTGGACGCATCTTTAAGAATAGAAACGGACTCAAAATCGTTGGGGTTGAGTGAAGCAAAGTTTTGCGCAGATATTTGAATTCCATCCAGGATGTACAATGGTTGGGTAGTTCCGTTCACGGAACCAACACCACGAATGGTTACGCTTGCAGCTGCTCCGGGCTGACCTGAGTTAGCTTGAATCAAAGCTCCTGCCGCCTGACCTTGCAACATTTGGTCGAATGATCCTATGGGAACATTCTTGATGGCTTCAGCTTTTACTGTAGCAACAGCACCGGTGATCTGTCTTTTTTGAAGTGTTTGATAACCTGTTACTACTACTTCTTCCAGTGATTTATCAGACAATGATAATTTAATGGACAATGGCGAACCTGTTATAGCAGATTGTGCCATTTGATATCCGATGTAAGTGAAGGTGAGTGACTTCGCGTCCCCCGGAACATTAACAGTGAAAGAACCATCAGCATTAGAGGTGCCGATACTCTTGTTGTTGTAATTTACAACAACTCCTGCTAGGGGGGACCCATCTTTAGCGTCTGTAATCTTGCCTGTTACTGTTTTCGTTTGTGCAAAAGCACCAATGGAAAACAATAGAGCAAAGAATGTCAGAACGAGTGTTAATTTTCTCATTTGCAATAAATTTTGGGTTGTTGCGAATTTATTTAAAATCTAACGGCAATAACATTTTGTTAACCTATTAAAATAATTGATTAATTAAATAAACAAATTCAATGGTTAATTAAATAAATATATAATCAATTGTAAAACAATATATATAAAAAATTTATGCCTTTAAAATAAAACTTTTTAAATATGAACAAATAAAAAATATAAGAAATTGATATATGGTAATTTAAAAATTTTAGTTCAAAATAAGATCAATAAATATTAATTTGAAAATTATGTGTATATCGGAAACAGCCGGTGCTTCATTTTTTAAAGATTAAACAAAACAGCATACGTATATATAAAATAAATAATAAGTAAGCTACATTATTGAAAAGTGTTCCTGAAAAATTTTGTTGAGACAACTCTGTTTGAACATTTTTCTTCAATTAACCGATACCCCCGTCAATAAGTACAATAAGGTGTCTTGTCGGTTGTCTGAAACTAACCTATTCCGCTGTAACTCCACTCCATGCTAAAATTTGAAGCAGTATAAAAAGCCTTCCGTTAGAAGGTATTTGTTGAAATAGTTATCAAAACTGCAATTTTTTTAGGAAGATTATGTTGTCTTTGTTAATAATCGCCACATCTATGTTGCCACATCACTAAGCCGATGAAGATGATCGGCTTAGAGTATGATGGATTGCACTGTACAACTTACTCTATAATCCTGATTTTTTGTTTGGAGCATTCTGTCTTCCAGAATCGCTTGTGATGAAACTGATGATCTACCCAATCTTAAATTGATCAAACCACAAATTTACATTCCGGCGAAGGGCTTTAATTGTGTAATATTCTTTACAGTTCTGATATATAAGGTTCCCTTTCTGTCACTTAATGTTAGCACCAATTCATTAGAGGCTACTTGGTTGGCTATCACTTTTTTTGGTTGCGTGCCTGTTATTTCTTTTCCCGTAATCGTGATTTGCCAGACAGCTTGTTTGGTGTTTTTTACAAGAGTATCTGTATGTTTCCCATTTTCCAGTAAAACAGGTTTTGATGTTACTCTACTGAGAGTGGCAGTATACAATTCCTGTTGTATCCATACTTGTTTCAATTGTAAATTCGATACTTTGTGAGCAATAAGATAAATAAAGTATTCTGATTGAGCAGGTATATCGGACTTAGCTATTTCTTCATCTCCAACATTTATGATTGGGGAAGGGGCTACTCCATTTAATATTGATCTTTTAAATGCAGAAAGTTGTATGGCCGGTATTCTGGATTGGCTGGAAGCTGCAAAACAAAAAATTAAAAATGAAAAGGCGACAATTCCGATAATGATGTATTTA
>VERM01000046.1 GCA_018882645.1 Ferruginibacter sp. | reverse complement strand
TAATGGCACCCGCCTGTTCTGCATTGATCTCAAATGTAGCTTTTTCGCTCTCCAGTTCAGCTATAACCTCATCTCTTTCAGCCCACAAGCCATCGGCTTTGATCCATTTCACAAGCGTAACCTCATTGATGCTTTCTCCGACAGTGGGTACTTTAATTTCAACAGCCATTTATAATCGTTTTAATACCGGCAAATTTCGGGAAAAAAGGGCATTAATATGCATGATCCCTTTTTAAAATCAGAAAAAAGCCCCGATGTCAGGGGCTCGAAAAAAATTGATATGAATAAGATTTCAGGATCCTAGGAAACTCCTGAGCAGGCTTAACTGTGGGGCGGCTTGAAGTTTGGATATCGCCTTGTCCTTAATCTGCCTTACCCTTTCTCTGGTCAGATTATAACGGCGACCAATGTCTTCGAGGCTTAACGGCGAATCAAGCCCGATGCCAAAAAAGAAACGCACAACCTCTTTTTGTCTGATGGTTAATGTATTGAGCGTTCGCTCAATTTCTGTTTTCAACGACTCATTTACAACCAAATCCGCATCTGTATGCTCTGCATTCGTGTCGAACATTAAATCCATGACAGTGCCTTCTTCACCATCTGCCAATGGTTGATCCATACTGACATGCCTACCCGCAACACCAATAGTAGCGGCAATTTCATGAGTTTCCATGTTCAACACATCAGCCAGTTCTTCTGGTGTGGGCTCCCTTTCAAACTCCTGCTCCAGTTGCGTATATGCCTTGCTGATTTTACTGGTCAACCCGACTTTGTTTAATGGCAACCTTACAATACGAGACTGCTCCGCCAATGCCTGTAAAATACTCTGACGAATCCACCATACTGCATATGATATGAATTTAAATCCTCTTGTTTCATCAAATCTTTGGGCTGCTTTAATCAATCCCACATTGCCTTCGTTGATCAAATCAGGCAAACTCAATCCCTGATTCTGATACTGTTTTGCAACTGAAACAACAAATCTCAAATTGGCTTTGGTCAGCCTGTTTAAAGCATCCTGATCACCGCTTCTGATGAGTACCGCCAACCTTGCCTCCTCTTCAGAACCTATCATCTCCACTTTAGAAATTTCCTGGAGATACTTCTCAAGACTGGGGCTTTCACGATTGGTGATTGTTCTTGAAATTTTGAGCTGACGCATACAATATAATTTATTTGTTTAATTGATTTGCTATGACAATGACAACCGTTGGTTTTATAACGTTTTTTTGACAGTTTATTGTATATGAGACATGATAATTTTCCAAATGAGAGACAAATTGCACTATGCATTGATTAACATAATTTAAAGTATGGAAAAAAAATGCCTTAAATATTAGGTCAGTTCAATTATTTTTTTATAATTGCAACTTAGTTAGATAACCAAACCAAAATAATGAGCAAGAAAATTTTATACTCCGTTGAATATCCGGTGAGATGTTCTCCCAGTATCTTATATGAATTTCTAACCAACCCGGCCGCATTGCAAGAATGGTTTGCTGATAAGGTGGATGAGAGGGATGGAGTTTTTAGTTTTACTTGGAATGACAGCACTGAAAAGGCTCATTTGTTAGACAAAGAGCAGGATAAATTCATTCGCTTTCGGTGGACTTACATGCTGAAAGACGAATATTTTGAATTCAGAATAGAAAGGTCTGAAGTTACCAATCAAACCATACTGATCATCAAAGACTTTGCTGACAAAAAAGACATCAAGGATCAGACACAACTTTGGGATTATCAGGTAAAAGATCTTTTTCATCGCCTGGGAAGCTGACCAGCAATCTTCTGATTTCTTTGTAACCCATCTTCAACTTTAAAGGCAGCCGATCCCACTCGCTGAGACTGAATCGGAATGCCAGTTTGAGAAAATCATTGGATGACTGCATTTGTATCATCTCTTCCTCCGAAATTTCACTGCATAGCCTGTAATTATCTTTCTCAAAATGATGTTCCCATTGACTTGAACCAACACATATGTATAAAGGAAACGAAAAAGAATTCCCGCTGACTCTTGAAAGATCAATCCATGATGTAAAAATGCCTGAAACATGCAATGTGATACTTATAAAATTACCCTACCAAAACATGGTCCTGATTGCAAACACATCAGATTGATTGAAGTATCTTGGATAATCTAATACCTGATAAGGAAGTAATTTATAATTCTCCCCCTTTGATATTTTAGGAGAAATTTTCAATATCACTTCAGGAAGTTGACATTCCGGTATAATTTCATTTTTTAAAAATTCACTGCAGTCAGATAATAAAATATTGACTTTATCTAGAATTTCGTGTTTTAAGTAAAACCAGTCTCTGTTTTGAATAATTGAAAGTTCCTTGTCAGAAAGAGTTAAATTTGTGCCTGTAGTCATTGTGAAAAATTAGTATTTTTTTCTGATTCAGCCAGATGTAAAAAAAGGCATGATAAAAAAATTAGACAAGCTCATTTTAAAAGCATTTATAGGTCCGTTCCTTGCGACCTTTTTCATTGCATTTTTTGTACTGATGATGCAAAGTTTGTGGAAGTACATCGATGATTTGGTGGGTAAGGGTCTCGACTTCATAACGATTTGCCAGTTCATCTGGTATGCAAGCGCTTCCATGCTGATGCTGGCAATGCCAATTGCCATACTGATTTCTTCAATAATGACTTTCGGTAATCTCGGTGAAAGTTTTGAATTGGTTGCCATCAAATCCTCCGGAATCTCTCTATTGCGTTTCATGAGACCTTTAATACTTTTCTCATTACTACTATGTGGCATAACATTCGTGTTTGCAAACTATGTCATCCCTATTGCCAATCTGAAATTCATCACACTTTACAGTGAAATTTACGTGAAGAAGCCTGCGTTTGATTTAAAGGAGGGTGTTTTTTACAATAACATACCCAATTACGCCATTAAGGTCGGCAAGAAAGATCCGGATGGGAAAATAATTTATAACATTGTAATCTTTGAGCAAAACAATGCATTACAGGACAATGCTATAGTTGCAGAAAAAGGAGTGATGAAAATTTCTGACGATCAAAACTATCTTGAATTCAATTTACAAAATGGTTACAGATATCAGGAAAAGGGAAATATTGCAGACACCTCAACTGAATTTTTCAGAGTAGGATTTAAAACGTTCAATAAGCTATTTGACCTGAGCGGCCTGCAGCAACAAAAAACAAATGATAGTGTTTTCAGAAGAAATTACAGAATGTTAAGTGCAAATCAGCTTGCAGAAAACATTGATTCTTTAAAAAAATCTGAAAAAGATTTAGATTCATCTTTATATAAACAGCTGAACATTGAGTTAAAGTACAGTTCAGTTGCATCAAATAAAAAAATAACTGCCATATCTGACACTCCAATAACATATCAAAACATGATTCCTGCATCACTTACAGTCAGAATAGATCAAATATCTTTAGAAAAAGTTACATCCATAAAGAATATCATTCAAAGAAATGCAACAGAGATAGAAAATAAAGAAAAAGAAATCAGACTACATGGAATGGAATGGCACAGAAAATACTCTCTCTCATTGGCATGTCTGGTATTATTTTTTATTGGAGCACCACTGGGTTCTATCATAAGAAAGGGTGGGTTTGGAATGCCTTTGGTCCTGGCTATTGTCTTTTTTTTAATTTTTCATTTGTTGATGATGTTTGGTGAAAAGTTTATCAAAGAAGGGATTACCACACCTCTGATTGGAATGTGGATGACCAATTTCGTATATATACCACTTGGTGCATTCCTCATATACAAAGCAATGAATGACTCTCAACTTTTTAACAAAGACTTTTATACAAAATGGTTTAATCGACTGCTTCATTTATTCAGAATTAAAAAATAAATCAACATACCATGAATGAATCAAATCACAACAGCAGAAGAAAATTTATAAAAACAACATTTGACGGAGTAGTACTGGCTTCTTTGGGTGTTGCTGCAATTGTACCGGCCATAAGTTCTTGCAACACATCAAAAAAAACATCCGGCTTCTCAATGAAAACAGGTTTTGATCAACAACCATTACCTTATGCCTATGATGCACTTGAAAATATCATTGATGCACAAACAATGGAAATTCATTATTCAAAACATGCCGCCTTATATGCCAAAAATGCCAAAGAAGCTGCTATCGCAGAGGGATTTAATGTGCAGGAGCCTACAGAAAATTTACTCGCTAACATTTCAAAATACTCCACGAAACTGAGGAATAATGCAGGAGGGCACTACAATCATGAAATGTTCTGGCAATGTATGAGGCCAAAGACCGCTAACAATATACCTGAACCTGATTTTCTTAAGGTTTTGGAAGATCAGTTTGGCAGCTTTTCCCAGTTTAAAGCTCAGTTCAGCGAAGCGGCCAAAACAAGATTTGGAAGCGGATGGGCATGGTTGTACAAAAACAATGAGGGTAAATTAAAAATTGTAAGTACTGCCAACCAGGACAATCCACTAATGGATTTAAAAACCGTTGAACATCATGGATTTCCTCTGCTTTGTATAGATGTCTGGGAGCATGCTTACTACCTTAAATATCAAAACAAACGTGCAGATTATATAGAAAAATGGTGGGATCTGGTCAACTGGAATTATGTGAAGAAACGTTTCGATGCCATTTAAACAAATGAATGAATTTTAAATATAAATTCCAAAAGGAATCTATATTTTTGTCAACTTATCATCAATAAAAAACTAATATGCAAGCTTGGAAAGATTATCAGGATGAACACAAAGATCGTTTTCTAAATGAGCTTCTGGATTTATTAAGAATCCCGAGTGTAAGTGCCAAATCGGAACATAAAAAAGACATGATTGCTTGTGCCGAGGCTGTAAAAAAAAGACTGCTGGAAGCAGGTGCCGATAAAGTTGAAATTTATCCAACCGATGGTCATCCCATTGTATATGGTGAAAAAATTGTTGATCCAGCAAAGTCCACTGTTTTGGTATATGGTCATTATGATGTACAGCCTGCGGAACCGCTTGAATTGTGGAGAAATGACCCATTTGACCCTACAATTGTGGATGGGAAAATTTATGCAAGAGGAAGCTGTGATGATAAAGGGCAGGTGTACATGCATATCAAGGCTTTGGAGACTCTCGTGAAAACCAATACCTTACAAAGCAATATCAAATTTTGCATTGAGGGTGAAGAGGAAATTGGCTCACCGAATCTTGGAAAATTTGTTCGTTCCCATAAAGATCTCTTAAAAGCAGATTGCATTCTCATCAGCGACAGCGCGATGATAAGTCTTGATACTCCAAGTATTGACATCGGTGTACGTGGCATGAGCTATATAGAACTTGAAGTTACCGGTCCCAATCGGGATTTACACAGTGGCGTATATGGAGGAGCAGTAGCCAACCCAATTACCATATTGGCTAAGATGATTGCCTCACTGCATGATGAAAACAATCACATCACCATTCCGGGTTTCTATGATGATGTGGTGACTGTGACCGAAGAAGAAAGAGCAATGATGTCTAAAGCTCCTTTCAATGAAAAAGAATATGCAGAAGACCTCGGGGTTGATGCATTATGGGGCGAAAAAGGTTATTCTACGAATGAAAGAACCGGAATCAGACCTACTCTTGAATTGAATGGAATTTGGGGTGGCTATATCGGAGAAGGCGCCAAAACAGTTTTACCTTCTAAAGCATTTGCAAAAATTTCAGCCAGATTGGTACCGAATCAAAGCTCTGATAAAACTACTGAACAAATCATTAAGCATTTGGAATCAATTGCACCTCCATATATAAAAGTAAAAGCAACCCTTCATCATGGTGGAGAACCTTATATGACACCGATTGACAGCAAAGCATACAAGGCTGCTTCAAAAGCAATGGAAACAACTTTCGGCAAAACTCCTATACCCGTTCGGGGTGGAGGAAGCATTCCCATTTGCGCCCTTTTCGAAAAAGAATTAGGCATTAAAATTGTATTTATGGGATTCGGACTAGACAGCGATAATCTGCATAGTCCGAATGAAAAATACGATGTGGCCAACTTCTATAAAGGCATAGAAACCATTCCGTATTTTCATCAATATTTTTCAGAAATTTAACCCTTTTTATAACATTCTTTTTTTACTCACCGCCCAATATCGGGCGGTTTTTTTATTTGATTTTAAACTTTATCGAAATGAATAAGTCTGATTTTTTAAACAAGCTTTTATGAAAAAAATCACAACGCTATTATTGATTACATTGATATCTTATCAATCTCATTCACAACATGTGCGCATGGGCTTAAGCTTTCCAGTTGGTGTAAGCATGAATCCAGTTGGAGTAGCTCCATTTGCCGGCGCCATATGGATTGGACCTGAATGGCAATGGCGTGGCGGAAACTATGTTCATGTCCCTGGATATTGGGCCAAACCACTTAGAAACCATACCATGTGGATTCCCGGACAATGGAAGAAAACAAGAAGAGGATTTATTTGGGTTAGAGGAAGATGGCGTTAAACATTTTTCAATTTGATATGCGTCATTTATAACTGCAAATAATTAATCTATTTTTATCTCAGATTAATTCGATTGTCATCGGTTAAATAGAAAAATAGACATTATCGTTCATCAAGGACAATAAACTATTGAATCGAAAAGCAACAATAATAAAGTTGATTTTAGCCTTGTTGATATTGAATTAAAGGAGACCTAACAGAAAAAGCAAATGGAAAATTTGTGAAAATGTGAAGTTGTGCAAGGCGGGGCAAAAAAGCCCCGTCTTTTTTACAAAACAGATGAATTTATTTTTTTCTAAAAAAAATTCGAACCGGAACTCCCGTAAAATCAAAATGCTCTCTCAATTTATTTTCCAGATAATTCCTGTAAGGCGTTTTAATATCATCGGGGTAATTTGAAAAAAAAGCAAAGCTGGGTGTATGTGTGGGGAGCTGAGTTACATATTTTATCTTAATAGCATTCCCTCTTACTACCGGAGGATGATATTGTTCAACAGCCTTTAACATGATCTCATTCAGTTTTGAAGTTGGAATTTTTCTGCTCCTGCTCTCATATACTTTCAATGCACTTTCAATACTTTTGAAAATACGTTGCTTTTCTGTCACGGATATGAAAATAATGGGCACGTCACTGAATGGGGAAAGTTTTTGTTTCAGTAGCTTTTCATAATCTCTTGCGGTATTGGTTTCCTTCTCAATCAGATCCCATTTATTAACCAGCACCACTATTCCTTTGCCCTTTTTTATTGCAAGAGAAAAAATAGCCAGATCCTGTGCTGTTATCCCTTTGCCGGCATCAAGCAGCAACAAACAAACATCCGCCTCATCCATTGCCTTGATGGCCCGAATGACAGAATAAAATTCAAGGTCTTCATGCACCTTGGTTTTCTTTCTGATTCCTGCAGTGTCAATCAAAATAAACTCCTTGTTGTAAAGATTGTAATGCGTATGAATGGTATCCCTTGTGGTGCCGGCAATATCACTAACGATTGTCCTCTCCTTCCCTATAAGAGCATTCAGTAAAGAAGACTTCCCCACATTTGGTTGACCGATGATAGCAATCTTTGGGATTAGAGAAGCATGAACTTCCACTTCTTTTGTTTCATCCGGTATCAATTGGGCAATCGCATCCAGCAATTCCCCGGTTCCGCTTCCGCTGATTGATGACAGAAAGAAAATATGCTCAAATCCAAGACTGTAAAATTCATTGGCTTCCAACAATCGGGAATGATTGTCTACCTTATTCACTACCAGAAATACAGGCTTGTCACTCCTGCGCAGCAAATCGGCCATTGACTCATCCAGCTGAGTGATACCAGTTGACACATCTACCATGAAAACAATCACATTGGCTTCCTCAATGGCTATACGTACTTGTTTGGCGATTTCTTTCTCAAAAATATCCTCACTATCTGCCACAAAACCACCCGTATCAATGACGTTAAAGCTTTTCCCAATCCATTCGGCTACACCGTACTGACGGTCTCTGGTTACACCACTCACATCATCTACAATGGCTTTCCGCTGTTCAAGCAAGCGATTGAAAAAAGTACTTTTCCCTACATTAGGCCTCCCCGTTATGGCAACTGTGAAACTCATGTCTTAAATTGATGATTAAAAAATAAAAATGTATTGTATTTACTTTCAAAATAAACCAACCTCCTTTGCTTTACAAACTCTCTCAATAGCCGTATTCCTTTAGATAAATTTCATTATCTCTCCACTTATCACGAACCTTTACAAACAACTCTAAAAATACTTTATTACCCAAAAATGATTCAATCTCTTTTCTGGACAACGTACCCAATTCTTTGATCATTTTCCCTCCTTGTCCGATTATGATAGCCTTTTGAGTTTCCCTCTGTACAATAATATCCGCCGTGATTTTAATAAGAGTCGACTTCTCTTGGAATGCTCTGATTAAAACTGCCGTATGATATGGCAACTCTTCATGATACAAATGAAAAATTTTCTCTCTTATCAATTCACCAACAAAAAATTTAGTAGGCAAATCACTCAAATCATCTCCTTCAAAAAAAGCATGACCTTCTGGCAATACATTCAATATGGATTTTTTCAACGCTTCGATGCCATCTCTTTTCAAAGCCGAAATCATGATTAGCTCTTTACAATAAGATTTGGACTTGAAAAAAGTACTAATACTTTCCAGCTGACTTTTATCTTTAATAGTATCTATTTTATTTATGATGACCAAAGATGGAAGTTTAAGATGCAAAGATGAAAACACGATATCGGCTTCATTCAAATCATCTGTTGCATCAAAGATGAGCAAGGCCAGATCAGCATCTTCCAGACCGCTTTTCACTGCCTGCATCATCTTCTCGTGTAATTTATATTTAGGCTCGATGATTCCGGGGGTATCAGAAAAAACCAATTGGTACTGATCGGTCGTTAAAATGCCTTTAATCCGGTGTCGTGTTGTTTGTACTTTCGGAGAAATAATTGCCAGTTTTTCATCTAAAAGTGCATTCAGGAGTGTAC
>VERM01000373.1 GCA_018882645.1 Ferruginibacter sp. | reverse complement strand
TGCTGCAGCAACAGGCATCAACACCTATAAGAATTTATTGGGTACATCAAATACGGATTGGCAAAAGCAAATTTATCAACAGGCATTGGGTTCCAATACCAACTTTAGTGCTACCAGCAGTTTTGGAACAGGTAAATTGAATGTTCCCTACAGATTTTCTTTAGGTTATTATTATCAAGAGGGTACTTTGAAAACGAACAAGTTTGACAGGATATCTTCTTCATTGAATTTATCTCCTAAATTTTTTGACGATCATTTGGCTGTAAATGTGAATTTGAAATATAGCCACACCAAAAATACGTTTGCTGATGAAGGAGCCATCGGTTCTGCTGTTGCATTCGATCCTACAAAACCCATATTGAGTGGAAATCCTTCAAAAAACAGCGGTTATTATGAGTGGTTGCAGGCGGATCTAAATCCTATTGCTCTTGCAACACGTAATCCACTCGGTTTGATCAATCAAAGAGAAAATAAATCTTTGGTACATCGTATCATCGGAAATGTTCAACTGGATTATAAACTTCATTTTCTTCCTGATTTACATCTTCAGGCCAATTTTGGTTTGGATAATTCAACCGGTTGGGGTAATGATAACATAGATTCTACATCTGCTACTAACTTTAGAACAAAAGGAAGATTTGTGCATTATGAGCAAAAAAAGAAAAACTATTTAGCTGATCTTTCTTTATTCTATACAAAAGAACTGAAAGCAATAAATACCAAGCTTGATGTTTTGTTTACACACAGCTATCAAGATTTTATTACTGAGGTTAGCAACTTTGCTGCTTTTGGTCAGGATGGCAAAAAAATTCCGGGTTCAGACCCAACTTTCCCTTCAGACAGACCTCAATACAGACTTGAGTCATACATTGGAAGAGTGAATCTTGCCGTTGCTGACAAATATTTATTAACTGCTTCTATTCGTCAGGATGCCAGTTCTAAATTCTCTCCCGACAACAGAGTAGGTTATTTCCCAGCAGCAGCTTTTGCCTGGAAATTGAAAGACGAATTCTTTAAAAACAGTTCAAAAGTTTCAGATCTGAAACTTCGCTTAGGTTGGGGTATCACCGGTCAGCAAGATGGGATAGCATACTATTCTTATCTTCCTGTTTATGGACTAAGTGCACCTACGGCTCAATACCAATTCGGAAACACATTCTATAACTTCCTTCGTCCTTCTGCATTTGATGCCAACATTAAATGGGAGACTACTACAACAGAAAATATCGGTCTGGATTTTGGATTCATCAATAACAGAATCACCGGTTCGATTGATGTGTACAGAAAGAAAACAAAAGACTTGCTGAGTGTGGTGCCTGTTGCTCCCGGAGCCAACTTCGGAATAGATTTGCTTACCAATGTGGGTAGTATTGAAAACAGAGGGGTTGAGGTGTCAATCAATACAGTTCCATACAGAAGCAGTAATGTTACTTGGGATTTTGGATTCAACGTGACATACAATGAAAATAAAATCACCAATTTATTGAAACAGCAGGATCCAAAATTCACAGGTATTGAAGTCAGTGGCATCAGTGGTGGTACAGGAAACAATATCGGGAAGTTCACTGTTGGATATGCGCCTTACGTTTTCAACGTATTCAAGCAAGTCTATGATGCTGCTACTGGCAGACCTATCGAAGGATTATATGATGATCTGAACCGAGATGGCAAGATAGATGATGCTGACAGATACTTGTACAAGAAACCTGCGGCTGATTTCCTTTTTGGTTTAAACACTTCATTGACGTATAAAAAATTCAGTGTAGGTTTGGCTGGTCACGGAATGTTGGGTAATTATTTATATAATAACTTCAATTCCAATAACGGCGTTTTGAGAACCATCAAAAATCCAATACAATTCATCGGTAATGCTTCTGCAAATTATCTGAAAACAGGTTTTCAAAACAACCAGTATTTGTCTGATTATTATATAGAGAATGCATCATTCTTCAGGCTCGACAACATCAATTTTGGTTATAATATGGGTGATGTATTAAGAAACGGGACTGCGCTTCGCCTTTCTGCAAGCATACAGAACGTTTTCATCATCACCAACTATTCAGGAGCAGATCCTGAG
>VERM01000372.1 GCA_018882645.1 Ferruginibacter sp. | reverse complement strand
GAGTAACTTCAAATTGACAACGACATTTAATTTTTATGCAAGTTGGTGGGCTAAAAACATTATGAAATACATTCAAAACAATATTTTACAAATTGAAAAACAACGAGCAGAAAAAGAATAACTGCGCTTAACATCGGTTTGGCAAAAACAGGGAAATCCGCCCAACTGAAAGAACATAAACAGTAGCAGTAAGGCTGCAATGAAACACCCATAAATAAAAATTTATACTATGATAAGATTATTTCTCTTGACTTTTATTGTCTCCATGTCCTTTTTTTCATGCAGACAAACTATGCCAGACAAGGACAAAGAGCGTTTAGATGCAGTATGCAATAAGTTCATGGATGAATTTAATGCTGGTAAAACATCCGAAGCCATTCAGCTTTTAAAAGAAAACTCTGTTATATCTCCGGCAGTACTCGACACACTTGAGATTGAAATTGAAAGAAAAATGAATATGGTTTTACCCAATTATGGAAAAATGATTTCTTATGAATTTATCTCTGAATACAAGATTAAAGACTTTATTGTAAGACGCTTTTATATTCAAAAGTTTGAGAATTATTATTTAAAGTTTCAATTTACATTTTATAAAAGCAGCACAGGATGGAAAATTACTGGTTTTGAATTTAACGAAGAACTCCTTGAATTACTCTAATAATAAAGCAAGATCCACATCATTTGTTATAGCAAATGCGAATATGCAAAATAGAGAAACACTAAAAATATTGATATACATTTATTTTACAGACAGTTGATCATTAATTTATTCCGAACTCACACCGTAAGGTTTACTAGAGGAAATTTCCACTTCAAAATATTTTTTTTGAAATCTTGCTAAAATCAAAAAAACTTTTATAGTTTTGTTCTGTCATCAAGAATGTGGCGCATGTCACATACCAACCGAGTAGAACACCACGGTGGTGAAATGATGAGGGTTTCAGACCAAAAGAGTTCAACCTCCTCCAACTGTTTACCCTTTTCATTTTCTGATGCATCAACCATGAAGATGCTGCTTAGCGCGCAGGTGGCATTGGCATGGCGTAACCCAAAAATGAAATGAATTGATCACAAGTAAAATCATTCTTAACAGCATCACGAGCAGCCGAATGGCTCGCCAACCTGTCGAAGCAGACAAGGTGGTCCAATGATGTGTCTATCCTACTCAGATCACAAACGAGGGTAGAAATCAATTGCTTAGCGGCTCGCTGGTGGTGCACAAAACAAGCACCATGAAAAATGATCACAACAGTTTTCTAAGCTATTTCAGCCGGGAAGAACCGGAATCCATTGGTCTCAGGTTTACTTACATTGCCACTTCTATTCTACTCAAAAGACAATGGAGTATAGGTAGCCAAAGGGTAATACCATGGGGGCGATATAGCATTGGCGAATACCATTCCCGGCCTATTCCTATTTCAAATTCCTATTATTTTTTATCAGTGTCTTCGAGGACACTATTTCCACCCATTCATTCAATTTTAAAAACTAATTATCATGCCTAGTAAATTAAAACACATCCTCATCGAAAGACCCGGGGACAGAACAATCATTACTGAACATATTGCCCGGTATCGCCAGAAAACCAACGCAGAGCTGATTGAAACTTATAACAAACAACAGGCACTCGGACTGATAGGTTCCTGGCCGCAGGCTTTATTGTGCTTTTCCCTTTCCATTGTTTTCAAAGAACGCTTCGAAAAATCGCCCGTTCTTGTGGAGAAATTTGTTCTGTCATTAACAGAACCTATCGTAGAGAAAGGGGATAGCTGGGAATATGTTGAAACTTCGGAGACCGAGCAGACGTAATAAGTTATTATACAATTTAAATAAACTCTTTCAACAAATATTTATACATATGCAACATCTTAACTACCCATTTGATCAAACTGTAACACTCAATATCACCACAGGTGGTAAAAAAATTCTACTCGAGGCCGAGTTGGCTTCTTCAGAGATGGAGATTTACCAATCGCTCAATTATCGCCAGCCCGATGAATTCACCCGACCACTGGTGCTTCGTTTTCAAAACCCGAACATTCAGTATTTTTCTAAGCAATCCTTTGCCTTCCCTGTGG
>VERM01000371.1 GCA_018882645.1 Ferruginibacter sp. | reverse complement strand
AAATGTTTTTTGGTTGATTCGGGTATTGATGATTTTCCAAATTTTAAAAAAGAAAATCTGGAAAAAGCCATGCTTATTCTGGTTTAATATAATATACCATTGTTTGGACTTTGTGAGCTGAAAAGTAAAAATCCGGGTGTTGATTTTATCAATCATCCCAAAAGCTACCGCCACTATCTGGCAAGCCGTCCAAAAAAATGGGAAAATGATGCCATCAACCTAATGATTGGATTAAGTGCAAAACATGATTGCCCCATTCATATTGTACATGTGTCTTCGGCGGAAGCTTTGGAAAGCATTGAAAGAGCTAAACAAAAAGGACTTAAAGTGACGGCCGAAACCTGTGCACAATATCTATATTTCAATGCGGAAGAAATTCCGGACGGACAAACAATATATAAATGCGCTCCTCCCATCAGAGAGAAAGCCAATAACGAACTGCTGAAAAAAGCATTGAAGAACGGCTTACTTGATTTCATTGCAACGGACCACTCTCCCGCACCGCCTTCATTAAAAGAAATTGAAAGCGGTAATCTGATGAAGGCCTGGGGAGGGATTGCCGGCATTCAATATTTATTGCCTGCTTCATGGACGGCTTTAAAAGAACTAATGTCTCTGGAAGAATTTATTCCATTGCTTACATCGCGCCCTGCCTCATTCATACAGTCGGATCACAAAAAAGGAAAAATTGCAGTAGGATATGATGCTGATCTGGTGTGCTGGAATCCGGATAAAAAATTTACAGCAACAATAGACTCTGTTCAATTCAGGCATAAAATCAGCCCTTATGTAAATAAGGAATTTTTTGGAGAGATAGAACAGACTATTGTAAATGGAGATACGGTATTTTTGAAAAACGAATTTATACATTTTAAAAAAGGAAAATGGCTTCGACATCAGTAAAAGAAATTGTAAAAGATTCACCTGAATTTACCCAACTTACAGATCTTGCCGCAGAGCGTTTGGGCGGTAAAGTATTATATGCCACAGATGATTTTTTTGCTGAAAAAGAAAATCTCATCAAATCCGGAAGAGGGATTTTTATTGTTGATAAATATACCGACCGGGGCAAATGGATGGACGGATGGGAAAGTCGCCGTAAACGTACGCCAGGTCATGATTGGTGTGTAATTCAACTGGCCACCTCAGGAAAAATCTCCGGCTTCGACATAGATACTCATTTCTTTTTAGGCAATCATCCCCCGTTCGCCTCCATCGAAGCGGCAAATATTTCAGGCGATACTTCGCCGGACAACTGGGAGAATGTCGCGTGGAAAGAAATCTTGCCGAAATCTCCATTGGATGCCGGCTCGCAAAACTTTTTTGAAATCAACATCAATGAAATATTCACCCATCTTCGTCTGCATATTTATCCCGATGGCGGCGTGGCGAGACTGAAAGTGTATGGAGAAGTCTTCAAAAAATGGAACGAAGTAAAAGAAGATGAAGAAATAGATTTAGCCGCCGCCATCAACGGCGGAAAATCCATTTCATGTAATGATATGTTTTTTAGTTCTATGCAGAATCTGATTATGCCCGGTCGTGGTGTAAATATGGGTGACGGCTGGGAGACCAAACGGAACCGTACGCCCAATAATGTAGACTGGGTGATGATCAAACTGGCGACCGAAGGAAGCATTAAAAAAATAATAGTGGATACCGCTCACTTCAAAGGCAATTACCCCGACAGATGTTCAATTGAAGCGTGTAATAGCAATAATGAAGAAGATGTCATCAGTGGAAAAGTAAAATGGGAAAATATTTTATCAGAAAAAAAATTAAGTGCCGACAATATTCATGAATTTATGTGCGAGTCGGCTGATAGAACCTATACGCATGTAAGATTGAATATTTATCCCGACGGAGGGATCAGCCGCTTGCGACTGATAGGCAACAAAAAAAAATAGCATAAATGACAATTGCATTAACATATGGACTACTGGCTTTTGTTTTATTGATGATTACTGTTATCTCATACAGACTGTCTGACATGATTAAAACGGTAAAAATCGAAGAAAAAAAAGATGAGGAGGAGAAACTAAACGGAGTACAGAATCTTATGTACAGTTTAATCGTGCTGGTGATTGT
>VERM01000370.1 GCA_018882645.1 Ferruginibacter sp. | reverse complement strand
GTAATAGGAGGGAATAGGATGTGATAAAATTGGGTTCCTTTCAATCTGATCTCAGCAGTCCATTTCAATAAATCATAGTCGATTTTTTTAGCGGCCGATAAAGATTCAAAGTTGATGGATGCTAACTGATTCAGCAAGCTGGAAAAATAGGTGGAATCTTCTTTCATCTCCTCCTCAGTACCAGCATAGAGCTTTTCCGGCAGCTTGAGTTTTCCCCCTGCTACGCTAATGGCTCTGCAGGTAGCCAAATCTCTATCCCATACTGCCTGGGAGAGGCTGTCTATAAGTGAAGCGGAATTAGATCCATTAGCAGGAAATTCGCAACTAATTAAAAGGGATGTAATTGTTACCAAGAAGACAGAAATTAATTTCATTGGGCGGTGCTTTAAAAAGTATTTTTTTAACTGGCAAACAGCAATCAACAATTATTTTCGATGACATCTTTCTTGAATTGACTGATCATTTTTTTCATTTCCTTCAATTGTTTGATTCGGTTGTCTATTGAGTCCAGCTTTTGATCCAGTACAGAAAGTTTTTGTGCCGATGACATCTTTTTATTGTACCAGGCATCCATGAGTTGAGCGATTTCACTGATGGTAAACCCGACTATTTTGGCATCTCTCACCAATTCTAGTTTTTCGATTGCTTCCTCATTGTAATGAAAATAGTTGTTGGAAGTCACTTTTTCATTCCGCTTGCCCTTGATGAGCCCGGATTTTTCATAAAACCGAATCGTGTGAACACTGATGCCTGTTCTTTTTGATAATTCACTTATTAACATACTATAAAGATAGGGGTGAAAAAATAAATAACAACCATTGACCATACTCTACTGTTGTTAGTTGTATGAATTCCGCTTAGGTTTGTACTCAAGTAAAAAGTAAATTATATGGAAACTGCACTAATTACAGGTGCCTCTGGTGGAATCGGATTGGAACTGGCAAGAATTCATGCCTCTCGCGGTGGCAATTTAGTTTTAGTAGCGCGGAGCCTATCCAAACTTGATGAAATCAAACAAGAGCTGGAGGAAAAATATTCAGTACGTGTTCACACGATAGGTAAAGACCTGGCTGCCGATCAGGCTGCCCAGGAAGTTTACGATGAAACTTGTCGCCTACAGATCTCCATCGATTATTTGATTAACAATGCAGGCTATGGCGACTTTGGTATGTTTGTCGATTCAGATTGGAATAAAATTCAAGGCATGATCAATTTGAATATAACAGCCCTCACACATTTGACGAGGTTGTATCTGCAGGATATGGTAACTCGCCGCAAAGGAAAGATCATGAATGTTGCTTCTACTGCCGCCTTTCAGTCCGGACCCACCATGGCGGTATATTATGCAACGAAAGCCTATGTCTTGAGTTTTTCAGAGGCAATTGATAATGAAGTACGCGATAAGGGGGTTACGGTTACTACTTTGTGTCCGGGCGCAACAGAAAGCGGATTTCAAGTAGCAGCAGCTATGGAAGAAAGCGCATTGGTTAAAGGAAAGAAACTACCAACTTCCCATGAGGTGGCACTATATGGTTATTCCGCCATGCTCAAAGGAAAAACAATAGCCATCCATGGATTCATGAATCAGCTTTTGGCGAACTCCGTACGATTTTTGCCAAGAGCAATTGTGGTAAAAGTTACCCGCCAAATGCAGGACAAGGCAAGTACATAGGCGCAACTCCATTAATAACAGCAGCAAATGATTTCTTATGGATGCAATTCAAAAATATTTTAGTGCGGAGAAATCCGAGAGTATTTTTTTCGTCGGCGCAGGATGTCTGGCCATTTTGGCGGCTATCTGGTTGCTGATCAAGGTGAAGCAGCCATTCTATTTGGGCATGGCATATCCCTTGCTCGTGATTGCTTTTATACAAATCATGGTGGGAAGTTCTGTATATTGGAGAAGTCCGAAAGACATTGTTCGGGTTACAGAAATGGTTCAAAACAATCAAGCCCGCATTTCAACTGAAGAAATTCCACGTATGAAAGTGGTGATGAAAAATTTTGTAATCTATCGATGGATTGAGATTATATTAATAGCAATAGGAATCGCTTTATTCATCTTTGCAGCTCCTCAAACGATGTTGCGGGGTATTGGCT
>VERM01000369.1 GCA_018882645.1 Ferruginibacter sp. | reverse complement strand
ACATTAAGGGACAAAATGAAGGAATAATAAGAACAACAAACCGGAGGGTGATTTGTTCTGAATGGGAATAGATCATTCATAAGTCGTTTTTCTTGATTTAGTGAATGAGATATCTTATGATAAATATTTGATTTCATTAGTGCCATCAACTATTGCTTTCAAACTCTATCTACCAACCGAAACGCTCGCTTCGTTTGTTCAACTTCACTGTTACCAATTCCGTACTTCTTGGCCACTGCTCGCCAGTTTGAAATTATTTTTTGTGTATCAGCAAGAATACCTTCGGCTTTTTCTTTTTTCAATTGATACAGATTAGCCGTTGCCATGGCTAATGAAATATCCTGCTCATTGCTGCTATCAGTGATATTCAATGTTAAACCATTACCCATTTCATTGGGATTCATATCATAAGCCGGCGACAATCGCCAGCCCTGTGACGTGAGCATAAAGCCATGATTACGCAAATGATCATCTGTATTCGATACCAAAATATTAAATACCATCCTACGCCACAGTTGTTCTAAATCTTCCTTTGCTGCCGGACTATACTGAATGATAAATCCAGCTATGTCAAGATATCCCACCCCATCTAAATGATCGGCCCCATCCTGATGACCAAGCAGTGTCATCGCGGAAGCGAAATGAAGGCGCTGCTTATTGCCGGTTCTGTCAAAACGCTTAGACAAGAATGTATGATGTTTTCCGGAAAGCTTTTGTAGTCTTGCATCCGAAACAGTTATACCGCATGCATTTGCTAAATGATGCAAGACCATTTCCCATGCACCGGTATTTTTTTCATCCCTTGAACTTGGAAATTTTGCAATCCACAAATGTCCCTTTTCATCTATCACACTTGCTTTAGGTCTTGCGCCTCCTAATGATGAGCCTGGATCAATTAATACAGTCAACCATCTAGCATATTCCGGGTCATTCATTGCATCATCTCTTTCCAACTGCAAACTAGCGTGCTCCAATTCACGAAGTGATGTCCTCGGCGGTGTTGCCATTTTCCGCTGATCGTTCATGAATGCGCCTTCGGAATTCAATTTAAATCTCAATGCCCCTAAGCGATGTCCATCAAAAACTCCCAGCAAATAATCACTTTCAAATAGCGTTCTTTCTTCCCGCTCTTCTTGTTTTGCTTGCCAGGCTTCTCTGCGACGCATCAAAAGTCTACCCCATCGATCCGGTGCAGAATCGAGGAATAATCCAAAGTTGCTTTTTTCTTCAGAGAGGTATTGTTTACCCTTGTAAAATCCTAGGTTCGGATCAAGGAACAGCACTTCGTGATTAGCATTCATCCAGGCCTCATTGTATTCAAAAGAAAATATCTCTTTTCCCCTTACTCGTTGAGCCGTTAAAATCCCCATGTGTTGAGCATCACCAGTAGATTCCCGATCTGCATACACCCATATTGTTGTTTCATTTTTCTTCATGTTTATTTTTTTGTTTTGGGGGCACGCTTAGCTGTAACAATTCCTGCATCCTGTAATTTTCTTCCCAAGGGATCAGCGGCGGCAACCGCTAATAAATCCTTCTCCAATCCAAGCACAAATAGGACTTGCAAGTAACTACCCATGGCAACAGTAGGACTACCCTGCTCAATGTTGTAGACGGTCTTCCTACTAATTCCGGTACGCTCTGCAACTTGATCTGCACTTAATCTTCTGCGTAAACGAGCTAGTTGAATATGCTCCCCAAGATCTTTTAGAATCTTTAAATTCTTTGGTAGTATAGCTGGTGCCGATTTCATATAATGTGTCTTATAAAGGATAAATTTAAGTCATTTATTCCGTTTTATGACAAGTTATCTTAACTTTTACTCCAAGAAATCATTCAATTTGTATGAGTTTTCCTATTTTTTCCATGCAACTTGGAAAAGATATTTAGTATATGCTAGGGAAATAATACATTACTATTATTAGGACTGAAGCTAATCAAACTGTTTTTGAAAATACTGAATTTGAATATAACTGTTGTATTAGCCCCCTAAATATTTGGACTACTTTGAAAAATCATTTTAGTCACTTAAATTTAGGATTATGTCAAAATCAAGACGCAGTTTTACAGTAGAGCAAAAGCTCTCAATTATTAATGAATCTG
>VERM01000045.1 GCA_018882645.1 Ferruginibacter sp. | reverse complement strand
ACTAAAGACAGTGAATTTACCTGGAAAGGATTTCAAGATGCGTTAAACAGTGAATTGGTAGCCATCTTCGGAAATTTTGTAAACCGCACTTTTGTGCTGATGCATAAATTATGCAACGGCAAAGTACCTCCTCTCCATCCGGACATTATCGATGAATCAGATAAAAATATTTTAGAAAGTTTTATTTCAACTAAGTCATGTATAGAAAAAAATATAGAAGATTATAAATTCCGGGATGCATTATTTGATGTAATTGATCTGGCAAGAAAAGGTAACAAATACATGCAGGATAAAGAGCCCTGGATTGTTGCCAAGAAAATTGGAGAAGATGGGAAACCGACCCCGGAAGCACAGCATAAAATTGACAATTGCCTTCATATCTGCCTTCAACTTACAGCCAATCTATCTGTCTTGATTAACCCATTTTTGCCTTTCACTGCAAAAAAAATGTGTAGGATGATGAAAGTAGTTGATAAAATGCTGGAATGGGAAAATGCAGGCAAAGCCAAGTTGCTCAGTGTTGGATATTCACTCAGAGCTCCCGAATTGCTTTTCAGAAAAATGGAAGACACAGAAGTGAACGCGCAAATAGAGAAATTAAAACTTAAATCAAAAAAACAGATGAGCAACACTTCTGTTCAAAACGAAACAGACCAAACGAATACATTTACAACACTCAAGCCCGTCATTCAATTTGAAGACTTTTCCAAAATCGATTTAAAAACCGGCAGCATAACAGCTGCAGAAAAAGTAGAGAAAGCCGATAAATTATTGAAGCTGGAAGTGGACCTCGGCTTCGAAAAGCGTACCATTGTCAGTGGTATCGCTCTGCATTATAATCCATCCGATATCATCGGTAAAAAAGTAGTGGTAGTAACCAACCTTGCACCAAGAAAGATGAGAGGCATCGAAAGCAATGGAATGATATTGATGGCAGAGTCCGCTGATGGCAAACTACAATTTATCAGCCCTGATGCATCTACAGCCAACGGAAGCAGTGTAAGCTAACGCCTGTAAATATAATTTTGCCTTATGCAAAAAAGAACAATCAAAAAAGTAGCCGTTCTTGGAAGTGGTGTGATGGGCAGCCGAATCGCATTGCATTTTGCCGGCATAGGACTTCCCGTGCTTTTGCTGGATATTTTACACAAAGACTCCTCCGAAATAAAAGAAAGAAATGCAATTGTAAATGAAGCGCTTCAAACTGCCGTCAAATCGAATCCCTCCCCTGTTTATCATAAACGTTTCATAACAAATATCCAAACAGGCAATTTCACCGACAACATGAAAGACATCTCTGATGCCGACTGGATCATTGAAGTGGTTGTCGAAAAATTAAACATCAAACAACAAATTTTTGAACAGGTAGAAAAATACAGAAAGCCCTCCTCAATCGTCAGCAGCAATACATCCGGGATTCCTATTCAACTCATGGCAGAAGGAAGGTCTGACGATTTTAAAAACTATTTTTGCGGCACACATTTTTTTAATCCTCCAAGATATTTACGGTTGCTTGAAATCATTCCGACAACATACACCAACCGGGATGTGGTAGATTTTCTGTTGCATTACGGAGATGTATTTTTAGGAAAAACAACCGTTCTCTGCAAAGACACCCCTGCATTTATTGCCAATAGAATCGGAGTTTTTTCCATCATGAACATTTTGCATGCTCAGAAAAAACTCAGACTGTCCGTTGATGAGTTGGATACGCTGACTGGAACTGTGATTGGAAGGCCTAAATCAGCCACTTTCAGAACGGCAGACGTGGTTGGTCTGGATACGCTTGTAAAAGTAGCCAATGGCATACATGCAAATTGTCCCAACGATGAAGCAAAAGCACTTTTCGAAATTCCTGGATGGATGAATGAAATGATTGCAAAAAATATGCTGGGTGATAAAACGGCAGGTGGGTTTTACAAAAAAGTCAAACAGCCCGATGGCTCAAAGCAAATATTGGTTTTGGATTTGGATTCAATGGAATACAGACTTTCAGCCAAACCCAAATTCAGTTCTTTGGAAAACACGAAAAACATTGATGATCTTGGATTGAGATTGAAAACACTTTCCGAAAGCAAGGATACTGCAGGCGATTTCTATAGAATATTCCACTATGGGCTGTTCTCTTATATATCACACCGTATTCCTGAAATAAGCGATGATATTTATCAGATAGACGAGGCGTTGAAAGCCGGATTTGGATGGGAGATCGGAGCTTTCGAGAGCTGGGATGCCTTGGGCGTTTCCAATACTGTAAAAGAAATGAAAGATGCAGGATATTCAGTTGCCCATTGGATAGATGAAATGCTGAATAATGGACATCACTCGTTTTATAAGCTAGCTGAGGGTAAACGTTTGTACTATAACGTTATTTCCAAAGGCTACAAACATCTTCATGATAATGATGCGTTTCTTGTCATGAAAAATTTTATCAACCAAACGGTTTGGAAAAACAATCTTTGCCGTGCATACCATTTAGGTGAAGATGTATTGGGATTGGAATGGTACACCAAGATGGGAAATATTGGATCTGAAGTACTTGAAGCGATTCAACATTCAATATCACTGGCCGAGTCGGATTATAAGGGTCTGGTAATTTCAAATAACGGACCCAATTTCAGTGCCGGCGGAAATATAGCGATGATGTTCATGCTATCTCTGGAACAAGAATTTGATGAGCTGGATATGAGCATAAGAGTCTTTCAACAGAGTATCATGCGAATCAGATATTCATCTATTCCTGTAGTGATTGCCCCAAGCGGTCTGGCGCTGGGAGGAGGCTGTGAAATATTATTGCATGCCGATAAGGTTATTGCCGCGCCGGAAACCTATACAGGATTGGTGGAAGGAGGAATAGGCCTTATACCTGCCGGCGGTGGCACAAAGGAATTCATACTCAGAGCCTTCGATGAGACACATGTTGGCGAGCCGGAGTATCTGACATTGCAACAACGAT
This sequence comes from Ferruginibacter sp., assembly GCA_018882645.1. GTDB lineage: Bacteria > Bacteroidota > Bacteroidia > Chitinophagales > Chitinophagaceae > Ferruginibacter. The sequence goes on along the minus strand of VERM01000045.1, from coordinate 6,235 downwards.
TTTTACATATTGCTACTGCCAAAGTGAGTACTTCTGCACATGAAGCATATGATTTGGGTATTTTGAGAAAAGGCCAAGATGAAATTTGTTACAACAGCGAAAGAAGAATTGCAAGAGCCAAACAAACAGTGATTGATTTGTTTGATAAAGGGTATGTTATGCCACTTCAAAGAAAAGATATTAAAGTTCCCGGCAGAAATGCTCTCGGAACTTTATATAGCGGGATCAATGGCATGCGGTCGGGAAATTATATTTCCGATCATGATGTCCTGATTGCAAAAAAATTAGCGATGGTGATGTGCGGCGGCGATTTAAGCGAATATGCAACGGTATCCGAACAGTATTTACTTGATTTGGAACGCGAAGCTTTCCTGAGCCTGTGCAGCGAAAGAAAAACACTGGAAAGGATTCAATACATGCTTAAATCAGGAAAACCATTTCGTAATTAAAGTTGCTTACATTTCAACTATAAAATATGTTTATCATTCCACCTTATCTGCGCCGCGGAGATTGTATTGGCATCACGTGCCCTGCCGGCTTCATGCCAGCAAACAAAGCAGCCAAATGTATTGAAACACTACAATCCTGGGGCTTCGAAGTGATGGTTGGAAAAACACTCGGAAGTGCATCCGAAAATTATTTCAGCGGTTCAGATGAAGAAAGAAGAGATGAGCTTCAGGCTATGATGGATGATGACAACATTCATGCAATTTTGTTTGGGAGAGGCGGATATGGAACAGGCAGAATTATTGATCAACTTAACTTTAAAAAATTTATTAAAAAACCCAAATGGATAATCGGATTCAGTGATATCACCATTCTTCATTCACACATTCACCGCAATTTTAAGATTGCGACAATTCATGGGCCCATGGCAGGCGCCTTTAACAATCCAACAGATTCAGGTATATATATCGATTATTTAAGAAGAACATTAACCGGAAAAAAAATAACCTATAATTGCGACCCTCATCCACTCAATAGAAAAGGAAAAGTTCGCGGCATTCTGGTTGGAGGAAACTTATCCCTGCTGGCCAATGCTATCGGAACAAAATCGGACTTTGATACAAGAAGTAAAATTCTATTTATAGAAGAGATAGGCGAATTTTTATACAGTGCCGACCGTATGCTTTATCAGCTCAACAGAGCCGGTAAGCTAAATAATATCGCTGGACTTATAGTTGGAGGTTTTACAGAGATGAAAGATACAGAAAGGATATTCGGGAAGAACATCCAGCAAATCATCAAAGACTTAATTGATAAATATGATTTTCCGGTCTGCTTCGACTTTCCCGTAAGTCACGATCCGAAAAATGTTTCATTGAAAATAGGCATAGAATACGAACTCTCGGTATCAAAAAACAAAACGATTCTGAAGGAAATCTAGTATCAATAAAATTCTTCGTCCTTATTCCAGATTCTTTTCAGTTTAAGTGTACTGACAGGAGCCACAACCAGCGGAAACTTTTCAACAGCTACATTGCTTTGTTCCAGACCAAAGCTTCGCTCTTCACTTACACTCAATTCCTTTAAAGTAAAATATGCCTTCATTATGAGTTCCTCAGCAAAAGGCAATTCATTGTCCTGGCTCAAAAACTTCTCCATTACTATAAATTGGAAGTCTCCAACCACATTATTCTTTTGCTGGCTCTCATATCTGCTCGTGACATTTACTTCGCGATTCGCCACAAGGTCTTCTACTACTTTTTTAAACATCAGATTCAAGCGAGGTACTATTCTGAAGCCCAATCTGAATTCCACCCGAATGATATCGTTGGGAATAATATGATTAACGGTGTACTCACAAGTATACGGATCATCAACGGTTTGCACATGGACAAACCAATAGATATCGGCTCTTTTTGGCTTTCCGCTTAAGATACTATAAATGATTTTATGTTCAATCTCTTTGGTGTTGTATGCGCCGGTTAGATACACCAGATGAGTGGCATATTTAGGAACAGAATTATCGTTGCTGAGCTCCTGCAATTTGGGAACATAGTCTTCTACCCGCACAAATTCCACATAACGGTTTTTTATCTTCTTAGCTCTGAACCAAACATACATAACCAAAAATAAAGTTCCGCCAATGATAATGGTGATAAAACCTCCATGCATAAACTTGTCCATCAATGCAACGAGATAGGCAAATTCAACCGACAGATAAAAAATGAGGAATATGTAAATAATAAGAGGTTTTACCCTGTGTATTACCAGATAATTCGCGAAGAGAATGGTAGTCATGATCATGGTAGTGATAATAGCCATTCCATAAGCAGCCTCCATTTTTCCACTTTCTCTGAAATAAAGTACTACACCTACACAACCGCCAAATAACAAATAATTTATTCCGGGAATAAAAACCTGCCCCTTTGCCTCGGTAGGAAATTTGATTTTCATTTTAGGCCAAAGATTCAGACGAATAGCTTCACTGATGAGTGTAAATGATCCTGAAACCAAAGCCTGACTGGCTATGATTGCGGCAGAAGTGGCAATAATCACACCGGGTACAATGAACCATTGAGGCATTAGATCATAAAATGCATTGATACCGGCAGCTTGAATGGTTTGAGAATCCAACAACTGCCCTGAATGATCTTTTAACAGACTGGCACCCTGACCAAAATAGTTAATGACCAGACTTGTTTTTACAAACATCCATGAAATTCGAATGTTTCCCCGGCCACAATGTCCAAGATCGCTGTACAATGCTTCAGCTCCGGTGGTACACAAAAATATTGCACCCAATAGCCAGAAACCATTTTCATAAGTAAACAAAAAATTTATGGCATAATATGGATTGAGCGCGTAGAATACTTTTATATTGTCGGTTATATGTATCAAGCCAAGAATTGCCAACATAAGAAACCACACAGTCATAAACGGACCAAAGAGTTTGCCAATGGAAGAGGTTCCAAATTGTTGTGCAAAAAAGAAAATACTGATGATGATAATCACAAGATAAACAACAGTGTCCTGGCTCATCCCTCTAAAAGCCGGCAACTCTTTCAAACCCTCTATGGAAGAAGTGATGGAAATGGGCGGAGTAATGATTCCATCTGCTAAAAGAGCGGCGCCGCCAATCATTGCAGGGAACACCAGCCATTTTTTTCTTCTTCTTACCAATGCAAACAATGAAAATATTCCACCCTCCCCCTTATTGTCTGCTCTGAGAACAAGCAAAACATATTTTATTGTAGTCTGTAAAGTAATGGTCCAGAAAATCAGAGACAGCGTACCAATGATAAGATCTTCAGTGATTGTCCTTTCTTTTATGATGGAGTTAAAAACGTAAAGAGGTGAAGTCCCAATATCACCATAAATAATTCCAAAAGCAACGAGCAGACCTGCAGCTGTTACTTTATTTAAATTTTGTTTTCCCACTAAAAATAATTTTCAATATGTCGATAAACGACGTTGAATTTACATGCACAAATGTATACGTAAAACAATTACGATAAAAGCAAATTCATAAAAAATTATAAATTAAGCCCCTCTTAAAAGGGGCTTAACAAACATTCAAAACAAATACAACAATAAGAAAATGAACCTATTTTTAATCCGGCTTTTTCCCCTCCAAAAATGTATTAAAGGAGCTTAAGACAGTTTGATTTTTATCATTGGTCTTGACCGTATAATTGCTATAAAAAGTCTCTACATCCGCTATTTGATTATGAATATCCATATTGCGGCGGAGGTAAGCTGGAACAGTTTCAAACTCGCTATTGGGATCGGATGCAGTGTTGAAAGACAAGTTTCTCAGTTTTGCAATCCTTTCCCTTGCCCGGCGCCTTAACTCTTCTGTTTCGTCCTGCAAAGCAGGTTCCTCAACAGAGGGATTTAATTTGGGCGGAGTCTGTTGTACAACCGGCTCCTCCACCGCGTTTAGGAGATCATTAACTACCAGTTGCATCTCAATCGCCGGTTCGTCTTCCTGCATTGAAGGCTGCACCGGAAGTGGTTCTTCATTTTTTTGAGATACCGGAATGTTTGGCAATTCCTCGGCATAGATTTGCGTTGGTTTCACCAGATAACCCCCTGACGATAGGGCGTTACTATTGTTAGTTTCTTCTTTTGTTTCAAGCGTTAACTCATTCTTTGAATCTGATTGGGGTAATTCGTCGGTATTAGAAACGAATGATTCAAAAACGATAACAGATTCGGAGGCATGGTCTTTAGCGGTAGATATTTCAACAAAAATAGGCGTTTCGTTTTCGCTTTTTGTCTCTTCCGAAATGGATTTAAATTCATCCGTTTCATTGATTTCAGTAAGCGTAAATTCAATGGGATCTTCCTCTCTGAATGAGCTGGCTAAAGTTGTTACTTCAGGCAGTTGTTCTGAAGCTGTAGTGTTATTATTGATGATTTCAAGTTCAATTGGTTGGGACAATCCATTGTTTTCAACAACATTATTTTCTTCACTTGTCAAATTATTTGATGTCGCATCCTTGTTGGCGTCAGACAAATCCAAATGTAGGACTACTTTATTTTCTTCCAGCTCTTTAGGCGGTTTGATGGCAAAGGAATCCTCTCGCTCAAAACCTGTTGCTATCAAAGTGATTCCTATTTTATTTTCCAATGTATTGTCATAACCAATACCGAGTATAACGTCGGTTCCTTCTCCGGCCTGTTGCAACAATATATTCTGAATCACTTCCACTTCATCCATTGTAAACTCATGTTCACCTTCAGCAGAATTGATATTGATCAGAATCCATTTCGCACCTTTGATATCGCTGTCATTGAGTAAAGGTGAGTTAAGTGCATTTTCTATGGCCACCTGCGCTCTATTTTCTCCTTCAGCCGTTGCACTACCCAATATAGCTACTCCGCCATTTTTCATTACGGTACATACATCCGCAAAATCCACATTGATTTGACCTGTGGTATTGATTACGTCGGTAATACATTTGGCAGCAGTGGCTAATACATTGTCGGCTTTTTCAAAAGCCTCTTTCATTTTGAGATTGCCAAACTGATGGCGCAGTTTATCATTGCTGATGATTAAAAGTGTATCAACATTGCTTTTTAAAGCTTTGATACCCTCATCAGCTTGTGCAAGTCTTTTTTTACCTTCATAACCAAATGGAGTGGTTACAATTCCTACGGTGAGAATGTTCAACTCCTTACATATTTTTGCGATTATAGGAGCGCCTCCCGTTCCGGTTCCTCCTCCCATGCCTGCAGTGATAAAAGCCATTTTGGTATTAACCTCCAGTATGCGCTTAATTTCATCAAGACTTTCTTCTGTAGCCTGTCTTCCAATTGTGGGATTGGCTCCTGCACCAAGGCCTTGCGTAAGATGAGGCCCAAGTTGGATCTTGTTAGGCACTTTACTTTGAGCTATAGCCTGGGAATCAGTATTGCAAATGATAAAATTTACTCCTTCAATATTTTGCGAAAACATGTGATTGACCGCATTGCTTCCGCCACCCCCGACACCAATGACCTTGATGATAGAGGATTGTTCTTTAGGTAAATCAAACTGAATCATATTTTTGAATTTACGGGTTAGTAAGTACTGGTTAGTATGTAATGGTATGGGTTTATGAATTCAATCGTATAAAGTTGTAATATTACAACTTAAATTATTCATATAATCAGTTACAGCTTAACATCTTTTTCCTCCTCTGTGAATAAATCAATTAGTTTTCCTTTATAAAAATCCATAAACTCTTTCAAGGTCTTTATCCGTGAGCCAATCCCTCTGGGTTTTGGATCTTCTATTTCAGGATCTGTTTCTTGTTGTATATCGACTTCTGTAGGAGTCTCAGTAGTTAGCACTTCAGTTCGATCTTTGATTTTTATCAACTCTACGTCAGAATTCTTTATTTTGTTTTCATACTCGTTATACCCCTTTAATATCAAGCCAATGCAGGTGCTGTACATGGGAAGCGAGAGCTCTTCTCTGTAATCTCCGGTCAAATGTTCATTCGGATAACCTATTCTTGCATTCAGACCCGTAGAGTACTCAGTCAGCTGAAGCAGATGTTTGAGCTGCGACCCCCCTCCGGTGAGAATAATCCCACCATTCAACATTCTGGTGTCTAAGCCCACTTGTTTTAAATGGTAAGAAACAAAATCGAGAATTTCGCTCATTCTTGCCTGAATGATGTTGGCAAGGTTTTTTACAGAAATTTGTCTTCGCGACATTCCTCTAAGACCGGGTATGGTGATATAGACATTCGATTTTTCCTCATCACTCAAGGCACTACCGAATTGCACTTTCATGGCT
>VERM01000368.1 GCA_018882645.1 Ferruginibacter sp. | reverse complement strand
GGTAAATACGGAGAAGAAGGCGATAAGCTTATTTTCAAAATTCTCAATAACGGTCTGAACGACCCTAAGAACACAGTCAAGGCGAAAGAAGGATTTGATAAATTAATGGAAGGAAAAAACAGTCCACTGATCACCGAGCGTGCACTGAAATATGACCTTACGATTCCCTTTGCCCGATTTATTGCCATGAACCACGGACAACTCACGTTTCCGTATAAACGCTATCAGATACAGCCCGTTTGGCGCGCCGACCGCCCACAAAAAGGAAGATACCGCGAATTCACTCAATGCGACGCTGATGTAGTAGGCAGCAAATCACTGCTCAATGAAATAGAACTGGCTCATATCTATCATGCCGTCTTTACAACACTTGGACTATCAGGATACCAGTTGAAAATAAACAATAGAAAAATTCTAAGTGCACTTGCAGAAGATTGCGGAGGATCCGATAAGCTAACAGATATCACGATTGCGATTGACAAGCTGGATAAAATAGGCATTGACAAAGTAAAGGAAGAATTGAAAGTAAAGGGATTAAACGATAATCAAATTAATACTATTGAAAAATACCTCATCATATCCGGCAGCAATGAAGAAAAATTAAATGCAATAAAAGATTTGTTAGGCAATTACAGTGAGGCTTCAGTTGGTATCAATGAGCTGAATCAGATTTTAAAAAACTGCGAAAAAGTTCAACTTTCCGTAGATTTCACTTTAGCAAGAGGACTCAATTATTATACAGGTACCATCTTTGAAGTAAAAGCCCCCGAGGATGTTAAAATGGGCAGCATCGGCGGTGGCGGCAGGTACGATGACCTCACCGGACTATTTGGCGTCTCAGGCATACCCGGGGTAGGTATTAGTTTTGGTGTTGACCGCATCTATGATGTGATGGAAGAACTGCAACTCTTCCCTGCTGACTTACAAACAGGCTCCACTGCTTTGTTCTTCAACATGGGTGAAAAAGAAAGTCTGTTTGCCTATAAGGCAATGCAAATGCTTCGCGAATCCGGCATCTCCTGCGAAATCTTTCACGAGCCTGCCAAAATGGACAAGCAATTCAAGTATGCCGACAAAAAAAATATTGCTTTTGCAATAATCATCGGCAGTAAGGAAATCGAAGACAATACCTGCATTGTAAAAAACCTCTCCTCCGGTGTGCAACAAAGCATTGTACTCACTGAGTTACCAACCATGCTGTCTTGAACTTTTTGAACCCCTACCTGCCGACAGGCAGGCATTGAACCTATTGAACTTATTGAACGTTTTCAACCATCTTCAACCACTTTCAACAACCTTCAGCTATCTTTGCATAATGTCAACAGGCAAAAACATACGGGAATTAAGTCTTCCGGAATTGAAAGAATATTTTGAATCGATCGGAGATAAAAAATTTCGTGCGATGCAGACATATGAATGGTTGTGGAAAAAACATGTGCGGAGTTTTGAAGACATGAGCAATCTTTCACTAGAACTTCGCAGAAAACTTTCTGAAGATTTTGATTTTAAATCCATCAAGGTTGATGCAACGCAATACAGTCATGATGGAACCGTAAAATCAAGATTCAGAACGTATGACAACCACCTGATAGAAGGCGTTCTGATTCCCACAGAAAAAAGAAATACAGCCTGTGTGTCTTCACAAGTAGGTTGCAGTCTGACCTGTAAATTCTGCGCCACAGGAAAAATGGAACGCAAGCGCAATCTGGATTTTGATGAAATATACGATCAGGTGGCCCTGTTGAATGAGCAAAGTGAAAAAGTATATGGTAAGAAATTGACCAACATCGTTTACATGGGCATGGGCGAGCCATTACTTAATTACAAAAATGTACTCAAATCCATCGATCGCATCACTGCATCAGACAGCATGGGAATGAGCCCCAAACGAATAACCGTTTCCACTGCCGGAGTAGCAAAAATGATCAAGCAGCTGGGAGATGATAAAGTCAGATTCAATCTGGCGCTTTCTTTGCATGCACCTACAGATAAACAGAGAGATGAAATCATGCCCATCAATGAAACAAACACAATCGATAAACTTATTGAGGCGTTGAATTATTTTTATGACCACACTAAAAATGACATTACACTGGAATACATTCTTTTCAAAGATGTGAATGAC
>VERM01000367.1 GCA_018882645.1 Ferruginibacter sp. | reverse complement strand
GTACAATGGATAGTATAAGAGTTTCCGAAGCTCCAGATCCTGGTTCGATTCCAGGCGAGGCCACAATTGCATCTCCCTTTTGCAGGTTTTTCTCAGAGAGTTTAAACAATAATATATTTCGTGGGCGGATTCAAAAAAACATGACATTGTTCCAAACGCAAGATTTGATGCGTTAACCGGCCTTCGCGCTTTAGGGGTTTGCATGGTTTTCATATATCATAAAAGGAAATACTGGAATGGTCGCTCACGGTTGAAATGATCTTTTATTTTTTAGCAGTTCGCATATTGCTGGCTCTTGTCATCATTTCTCGCCTTTATTATAAATCATTTGACATACTTTATCCATCGATTTGAAAAGAGACGCATCGAAATCGGATGATTTTGATATGCTTGTTAAAGTGTATACCGCATTGAATAGAATTTCATTGTCTTTCCGGCCAATGCGTTCTACTAAATTTATCTTATTACTTCCTTTGGGAGATTTTGAAACGATTATCTCCTCCGAGATTGGATCTATAGCAAATAAAAATTGTGTATTCATTTTTAAAAAATAACTTTATTAAAATTGATGCAGATGACAACGTCCATTGGAATTGGTTGTTCTCTTTTTACATCTTATGCCTTTTTGGGTTATTCCCGTACATTGACTGGAACTTGATGTTGTTACAAGCACTTTTGAGCCGGATCGGATTGACCGCCCATCGCAGCAATTTACGCCTACTTCTTTGTCATGTATCTTACAAAAGCAGCTGTTCGATTTACTCCTATTGCAACTTCTGCAGAGCAACTGAATATTCGATACTTCGCTGCTTCCTCCACAGGAAAAGGGCATGATATGGTCATATTCTAAGTTTGCAGAACTTCCACAACATCGACATATGCCCCCGTCTCTTGTGTAAACAATCTTTTTTGTTGTTTGTGAAATGTATCTGTTTTGCGAAAAACAACATATGCTAAGAGCAATTAACGAAAGGAGCAGACACAATTTCTTCATCATAGCCTTATTGTTTCTTGTAAATCTGTTGAAGGTGGCTTATGTTTTGCATTCATTTGAAATGAAAACAAATAAAAAGTTTATAAAACTTTACAATCGATAAATTCAGTACTATTAATAATAGTCAGCAAGATCTATAGTGGTCCCTTCCAGATCTTTATAAATTTTTGTGATAACCCTTCTGGTTTTTCCATCATAAACCACATCACCCACTTCTCCTACAAAAGAAACTGTGGTATTCTCGCTTACACCGGTGCAACAAGCACCATTGCCGGGGGAAGAACCGATACCTATAGTGACAAAAATACCTTTGTACCCGGTACCTCTAATTTTGAAGCTGACTCTTTGTGCCGTTGATGTTTTCATTTTTAAGGTCGAATCCCCAATGAATGATAGTGAAATCAGGCTTATCAATATTAATGGGAATAAAAAAATTGATTTTTTCATTTTGTTTCAGTTTTTAATTTAATCTCGTAATCATGTCTGTTCAGTGAGTCAATTTTTTAAAGGAAAAGTTTTAATATATTTTTATAAATATACACTAGTGTTTTGATTTAATTTAATTAAGCTCTTTGAAATATTTCCCTGTATTGAGTTTCAGACGTTTTAGAGGGTGAAACGATTTGAAAATGTTTTGATTTTGTTTTTGTATAATGCTCTGATAATCAATTATTATGAATCAGGGCAAATACGTTTTTTCACAAATTATGACGTTAATTTCACACACCAGCTTTAATAGCTGCGTGAAACGTTATAAGGTGATCATAAGACCAAACATTTTAGTTGTTGGAATCAGTTTTTGTGCATGGCATTTGGTCAACTCACGCACCGTGAAAGTTTATCTGATACTATTTTATGTTTATCAGCAAACAGTCAAAAACTTTATCATGTCGGCATCGGCAATTCAATCGCAAAAAGTACTTTATCCAAAGCGAATGAAAACAGAAACTGTAAAATTTATCATGACCTTGCGATGTTATTGATTAAAGAAGCACAACAACTTTATGTCAATGACAGTGATCTTGAGTTAGAAATAAAAAATAATGTTTTTGCCATTGATGCTACAACAATTGATGTGTGCCTAAGTGCATTTTGGTGGGCTAAATTCAGAACCACCAAAGGCGGTATCAAAGTGCAC